>NZ_LFQH01000042.1:0-43751 GCF_001238605.1 Arthrobacter sp. ZBG10
CTGGGCGGCGTCGTCGAGTTCCTTGGGCAGGGCCTTCATGAACTGGACCATCAGGAAGATGAAAAACGCGTTGGTGGCCATGAAGTTCGGCACGATCAGCGGCAGGTAGGTGTCCAGCCAGCCCAGCTGGGAGAAAATGATGTACTGCGGGACCAGGAGCACGTGGCCCGGCAACATCAGCGTTCCCAGCATCAGCGTGAAGAACAGTTTCCGGCCGGTGAACTCCATCCTGGCGAACGCGTACGCGGCCAGCGCGCAGGAGAAGATGTTGCCCACGATCGAGAGCACCACCACGATCATGGAGTTGATGAGGTACACGTGGAACGGCTGGTTCAGCGCAGTCCAGCCCTGCTCATAGTTGCTGAAGTCCCAGTTTTCGGGCCAAAGGCCCAGCTGCCTGAAGATGTCGTTGCTGGGCTTGAACGAGCTGGAGATGAGCCACAGCAGCGGGTACAGCATGACCAGGCCCACCAGGCAAAGGATCAGGTGGCGGGAGAACCGGGTTGCTTTGGTGCCGGACAGTGCGTCTTCCGGGTCGGCCTGCTTTGCTGCCTTGTCTTGTTTGCGCTTCGGGGGTAGTTCGAGGAGTGCCATGGGGTTGCCTTAATTGTCGTAGAAGACCCAGAACTTGGATGCGATGAAGTTGATGGCGGTGAAAATCGCGATGATCATCAGCAGGAGCCAGGCCATGGCGGAGGCATAGCCCATCTCGAATTCAGTGAAGCCCTTCTGGTACAGGTACAGGTTGTAAAACAGGGTTGAGTCCGCCGGTCCGCCGGTGCCGCCGCTCATCACATAACCCTGCGTAAAGGTCTGGAACGAGCCGATCAGCTGCATGATCAGATTGAAGAAAATGATGGGGCTGATCAGCGGGATGGTGATGCTGCGGAATTTCCGCCACTGGGACGCGCCGTCGATCGAGGCCGCCTCGTAGTACATGGTGGGGACCTGCCGCAGGCCGGCCAGGAAGATCACCATGGGTGAACCGAAGGTCCAGACGTTGAGGACAACCAGCGTGCTGAGGGCGAATTCCGGGTCCGTGACCCAGGCCGGACCCTGGATGCCGAAGATGCCAAGGAACCCGTTGACGATTCCGTCGTTGCCGAAGATGTAGCGCCACAGCATCACGATGGCCACGCTGCCGCCCAGCAGTGACGGCAGGTAGTAGACGGAGCGGTAGATGGCCAGCCCCTGCAGGCCGCGGTTCAGGACCAGGGCCACCCCCAGCGCCACGGCCAGGGAGATCGGGACCGAGACAAAGGTGTAGATGAAGGTGACCTTCAGCGACTGCAGCAGCCGGGGGTCCTCGAACATGGCCTGGAAGTTGGCCAGGCCCACAAAGTTCGGTTCCGTAAAGAGGTTGTAGTCGGTGAACGCCAGGTACAGCGACGCGAAGAACGGAATGATGGTGAACAGCATTCCGAGGAACCACGGCAGCAGGAACAGGTAACCTGACCGCTGGTTCCGGCGGCGGGGGGTGCTTCGCCGCCGCTTGCCGGGATGGCCCGTGGCAAGTTCAGCGGCGGCGCCCGGGGCGGCTTTTGTCAGCACGGACATGCGTCAGGCTCCTGTCTGCGTGGCGGAAGAGGGACCGGAATTACTTGTTGATCGCTGCATTGCTCTTCTCGATGAAGGTTTTGGCAGCGTCGGCCGGAGTGACGCGGCCGAATTCAACCTCCGTGGCGAGCTGCTTGAGGGTGTCCGCCACAACACTGGCGCCCTTCGGGTAAACATATGCTGCGGGCAGCTCGTCTTCCTGGATGGCTGCGACGAGGTCCACAAACGCGGTGTCATCCGGACCAAGCTGTGACTTGATGGAGTCGGCGACGTCCGGGTTGATGGGCACGCCGCGCTGGGTCAGGGTCTGCGCAGCGCCTTCGGCATCGTTGATGAGGAAGTCCAGGAGCTTGGCTGCTTCCTCGGGGTGCTTGGACTTGGCTGCGACGGACCACAGCATGCTTGGATCAGCAGAATATCCGCGGCGTTCCTCAGTGGTTTCACCGGGCATACGTAACAGCACCACCTTGCCGCCGGCGGCTTCGTTGTAGGCCTTGAAGTTGTTGATGGGAATGATCTGTGAGGCGACGGTGCCCTTGGCCAGATAGGACTGCGCCGGGGATCCACCGATCTGCTCAAAGAATCCGGCAGGCGGATAGCCGCCGGCGGTCCGCAGGTCCACGCTGTACTGGAACCACTTCTCGATGGTTTCAGCACTTACGCCGAGTTTGTTGTCCTCGGTGTAAAAGTCCTCGCCACGCTGCCGGGCAAGGAGGATGGGTCCGGTTTCCGTGGCAACGTCGTAGCCGGCACCGTAGACCTTGCCGCCGGTTTTCTGCGTTATCTCGGTGGCGAACTTTGCGTAGTCCTCCCAGCTCCAGGTCTTGTCATCCGGAATGGCGACGCCGGCCTCATCCGTGATCGCCTTGTTCACCACCATGCCGATCGTCGTCACGCCCGTAGCGACCCCATAGAGCTTGCCGTCCACCTCGCCGCGGCCCAGGATGGTCTGCGGCACCTTGTCCAGGTTCACGCCGTCCAGGGACTTAACATCCGCCAGGGTGCCCCGCTGCGCGTATTCCAGCAGGCTCCGGTTGGCCATGTTCAGCACATCCGGGGGATTACCGCCGGCAAAACGGGTGGCCAGCTTGTCCGCGTAGGGTCCGCTGTCCTGGTATTCGCTCTTGACGGTGATGCCGGGGTTCTTCTCTTCGAAGATCCGCAGCGCGGCATCTGTCATCTTGGCGCGGTTGGAATCACCCCAGTAAACGAAGTTCAGTTCCACGTTGCCGCCTGCCGAGGGGGATGAGCCGCCCCCGCAGCCGCTGAGTGCAAGCCCTGCAGCGGTCAGTGCCGCACCGATGAACAGCCGGCGGGGCATGCCCGCGGTGGTTGCCTTCTTCATTGAATGACGCCTCTCGTTGGTTGCCCCTGCTTGTAGGCGGATTTTATATAAAGCAGAAAGTTTCTGATGCATTGAGCTGCATAGTGAGATTCAGACCCACGTGTACGGAGTGCAAAACTCTCGGTAAACGATTTCTAGCAAGGAAAGACTGTGACTGTCAACACTTCATAACAAACTAGCCGAAATCATATATCGGAAAGTTTCTAGGGCTATTGCCGTTTTCTTTCTGAGTCTTTAGGCTGTTTCAAACATCCGGGATGCACAAACCAAAGGAGGCCCGATGGACCTGCCCGGCGAAAGCCTTGCCGGCCTGGCAACCCATAACGGCGGCAGCGCGCTGCCGCCGCTCAGCTCGCCCCGGCCCTACCTCCACCCCATCCGGTCGCTTGCCGGAACCGTACTGACCGACGCTTCCCCGGCGGACCACGCCCACCACTTGGGACTGTCGATCGCCGTCTCGGACCTGAACGGCACCAACTTTTGGGGCGGCTCAACCTTCACAGCCGCGAACGGGCCCCAAATCCTGCCCAACCACGGGACACAGCGTGCGGACGGCTGGACGGCAACCAGCCCGCCAGGATGGACCAGCGCGACAGGCAACCCGGATACACCCCACGCTGCAGGCTTCGAGGGCGCGCTGACTTGGCTTTCGGAGCACGGGAACGAACTCGCCGTGGAACGCCGCAGGATCAACCAGTACCCGCACCCCAGTCCCGGAACGTGGTGCCTGTCCGTGGACTCGGCCCTCACCCCCGCAGGTTCCGTGCCGCGGCTGGAGGTGTCGTCGTCGGCCGTCAAGGGACGAAACGGTGCCGGCTACGGCGGCATTTTCTGGCGCTTTTCCGCCAGCAGCACACCACCCACCGTCCTCTCGGACCACGGGGCCGGAACCGAAGCTGCGCATGGTTCGCTCTCGCCGTGGCTGGCCATCAGCCTCACCGTGGCCGGCGCACCGGTCAGCGTGGTGCTGGCGCAATCCGCCTTGATCCGGCCCTGGTTCATCAGGACTGAGGGCTACATCGGCGCCGGCCCGGCCGTGGCCTGGTCAGCCAAAGCCGCCGCGGACGCCGACACCCCGCTGGTCCAGGACCTACACGCCGTCATCCACGACGGCACCCTCCACACGGCCAGCCAGGCCCTGGAACTCCTCCGGCACCACCCCGGACTCCATCCCGAACGCCAGCCCGACAGGACATCATGACTTCCCGGAACGCCGTCCCCGTGTACAGCAACCCCATCCTCAACGCAGACTGGCCCGACCCCGATGTGGTGCAGGTCAGGGGCGTGTACTACCTCATTGCCTCAAGCTTCAACCGGGTCCCGGGGCTGCCGGTGCTCCGCTCGCGGAACCTCGTGGACTGGGAACCCGCCGGCCACGCCCTGACGCAGCTGCCGCAGGCCAGCCACTATTCCCTGGTCCGGCACGGCAGCGGCGTCTGGGCCCCATCCATCCGCCACCACGCGGGCCGGTTCTGGATCTTCTACCCGGACCCCGACCACGGCATCTTTGTCCTCAGCGCCGAAAAAGCAGAGGGTCCCTGGACCGCCCCGCACCTCCTGTATCCCGGCCGGGGCCTGATTGACCCGTGCCCGCTGTGGGACGACGACGGCCAGGCCTACCTGGTCCATGGCTGGGCCCACAGCCGGATCGGCGTCAAAAACAGGCTCACCGTGCACCGTATGAGCCCGGACGCCAGCCGCCTCCTGGACCACGGCACCCACGTCATCAACGGGGCTGACCTGCCGGGATTCACCACGCTGGAAGGGCCCAAGTTCTACAAGCGGGACGGCTGGTACTGGATCTTCGCCCCGGCCGGCGGCGTGGCCACCGGCTGGCAGTCCGTGTTCCGGTCCAGGTCCCCGTTTGGCCCTTACGAGGAGCGCCGGGTCCTGGAGCAGGGCGCTTCCGCGGTCAACGGTCCGCACCAGGGCGCCTGGGTCACCACGCCGCTGGGCGAGGACTGGTTTGTGCATTTCCAGGACCGCGGACCCTACGGGCGGGTGGTCCACCTCCAGCCCATGGGCTGGGACGGGGACGGCTGGCCGTGGATGGGGGAGCAGGCGGCCGACGGCGGACCGGGAACCCCGGTAGCAACCCACCCGTACCCGGCGGGTACTTCACCGCGGGACGTGGCGCCGGAGGGCAGCGACGACTTTGCTTCCCCGTGGCTGGGCCAGCAGTGGCACTGGCAGGCCAACCCGCGGGAGGCGTGGTCCGCGACGCCCGGCGGCGGGCAGCTGGTACTCCGGCCGCAGGCCAACGATCCGGTCAACCTGCGTGAACTGCCCAACGTCCTGGGCCAGATCCTGCCTGGCACCCCTTCCACGTTCACCACCTCGCTGGAGCTGCAGGACGTTCCTGTTGGAACCCGGGCGGGTGTGGTGGTCCTGGGCCAGAAGTACGCCTGGCTGGGGATGGTGCGGACAGCAGACGGCTTTGTGCTCGGGGCCGGAACCGGCGGGGAGGGGCCGCAGGAAGAATCCCTGGGCCGGGCCGTGCAGCTCGCAGGTCCCCGGATTGAGCTGCAGATCAGGACCGACGGCTCGCCACGCTCCACCTTCGCGTGGCGGGCAGCCCCGGGAGACCCCTGGGAAGTCCAGGGCTGGAACTTCAGCGTGATGCAGGGCAAGTGGATCGGTGCCGAGCTGGGCATCTTCGCCACCTCACCCCTGGGTTCGGCCGAAGGCGGCAGTGTTATCGTGGGACCCGTGCGGGTGGATACTGCGCCCGTGCGCCGGGCCTCCGCCCCGCAGCTTGCCGTTGCCGCCACCATATGAACCCAAGGACTGCCCCGTTGACCGCCACCCCGCGTCCCAAGATCGCAGACGTCGCGGCAGCCGCAGGAGTTTCTGTACCTACGGTCTCCAAGGTCCTTAACGGCCGCACCCACGTCTCCGATGCCACCCGGGCCAAGGTCCAGCAGGCCCTGGCGGACCTTGACTACTCCAAACGCAACACCCCCGCAGCCCAGCCGGGCATGCTGCAGCTGGTGGTCAATAACTTCGATTCCCCCTGGGTCCTGGAAACCATGGCCGGGGTGGAGTCCGCCGCGGACCGGCTGGGCTATGCGGTGGCGTATTCGCGTGCCGAACACGCCACCGCCGAGCGGTGGCGGAAGCTGCGCGAGCCCTCCGTGAACCGGTTGGACGGCGTGATGCTGCTCGCGCCGCGGCGGGGTTCACCCCTGGTGACAGCACTGCGAAGCCTGCGCATCCCGGCCGTGGCCATCGACCCCGAGGGGTCCGAAGGCCTGGCAATCCCCAGCGTCAGCCCGGCGTCGTTCTCCGGCGCGCTGGCCGCCGTTGGGCACCTCCTGGCCCTGGGACACCGACGGGTGGGCATTATCACTGGCCGGAACCACAGCCCGGGGCACGGCCGCGCCCGGTACGCGGCCTACGCGGCCGCGCTGCACGAGGCCGGCCTGCCCGTGGCGCCGGAACTGGTCCGCGACGGCGACTTCAGCACCGAGTCCGGCATGCGGCTGGGCGCCGAGCTGCTGGATCTGCCGGAGCCGCCCACCGCCATCTTTACCGGCAGCGACCTGCAGGCGCTGGGCGTGATGAACGCCGCGGGCCAGCGCTCGCTGCTGGTTCCCCGGGACCTCAGCATTGTTGGTTTCGACGACATCGCCCAGGCCGCCCTGACCTCTCCGCCGCTCACTACCGTCCGGCAGCCGCTGGCGCAGATGGCAGCCATGGCGGTGGGCATCCTGACTGAGCAGCGCGAAGGCGCGGTGTCGGCGGCCCCCACAGCCCTGGAGGTAGCCACCGAACTGGTGGTCCGCGGAACCACGGCCCCGCCGTCCCGGTAACCTGCGACCCGGCCAGCTATCAAAGGCCGGTCCCAGCGGACCAGCTCCAGCTCCCGCAGCCGGGTCAGGACCAGGCCGGCGACGGGATCGGCGCCTGACTCCCGCGTGGCCGATCCGCCCCTAGCCGGACCCGAGGACCAGGTTCCGCAGGTCATCCAGGGTCTGCTGCATGTGGGCGTCCATGGCCTCCCGGGCCCGCTGCGCATCCCGGGCCTGCAGGGCCTCGGCGATGTTCTGGTGGTGCCCGATGGCATGCTCCTGGATGGCCGGCACTGCTGATGTCTCCGTCCGGCGCTTTTCCAGTACCCGGTGCAGCGGCTCGAACAGCACCGAAACAAACACGTTGCCTGAGGCGTGCAGGATGATGTCGTGGAACGCCAGGTCCGCCTCCACAAAAGCGGCCACATCGTTGACGTGGTGGGCGGCCCGCATGGCGGTGATGTAGGCGAACAGCGAGTCCACCTCGGCCTCGGCGATCCGGCCCGCCGCCAATTCGCAGGCGCCCGTTTCCAGCATCCGCCGCAGTTCAATGAGCTGGATGGAGGACTCGGCCTCGTCCCTGCCCTCGGAGGCAGCCCGCAGCACCGCTTCCAGCGACGCCCACCGGTTCAGCGGATTAACAAACGTCCCCCGGCCGCGCTCCACGCTGAGGATGCGCTGCGCCTCAAGGGTCTTCATGGCTTCGCGGACGGTCATCCGGCTGACATCGTGCCGGGCGCTGAGCTCCAGCTCGCCGGGGACGGTGGATCCCGGTGGGAATTCGCCGCCGATGATACGGTCCAGCAACTCGTCCGCCACTACGCCAACCAGTGACTTCCTGGCCATGCTGCCCCCGATCGCTGCCGTGGGCGTACGCCCCGCGGTATGTCAGACAAGTCTACTTGCGCGTTTTTATGTCCTGTGCCACACTAATATTCAAATGTTAGATGTCAGACATCTTACAGGTCGATAAAACGGGATCCGCCGTGCCGGATCACTACACAACGGAGTGCATTGTGACGCTTGAAGTTGACGTTCTGGCTGCCTACCCGCCGGAACTCGAGATCCCCGCCGCGCTGGTGGCCAGGACCGTGGCCGAGTCGAATGCCGGGGCGCCCCGGATGCTTGTGGTGCTCGACGACGATCCCACCGGAACGCAGTCCGTGGCAGATTTGCCCGTGCTCACCCGCTGGGAAGTGTCGGACTTCGCCTGGGCTTTCGGGCAGGCCAAACCGGCCGTCTACGTCCTCACCAACACCCGCAGCCTTGACCCGGCCGAGGCCGCTGCACGCAACGAGGAAGTGGTCCGCAACGCCCTCACCGCCGCGGGTGCCTCCGATCCGCAGTCCGGGCCGGCCCTGCAGCTTGGGTTCGTCAGCCGCAGCGACTCCACCCTCCGAGGGCATTACCCGCTGGAGCCTGACGTCATCGCCGCCACCGTGGCCAACGTCAGCGGGGAATCGACGGACGGCGTGGTCCTGGTTCCCGCCTTTCCCGACGCCGGCCGCATCACCATTGGCGGCGTCCACTACATGCGCGGCACGGGCGAGGCCGCAGGTACGCTCATTCCCGTCTCCGATACCGAGTTCGCCAGGGATGCCAGCTTTGGCTTCAGCACGTCGGTGCTGAAGGACTACGTGGCGGAGAAGTCGCAGGGCCGGTTCCCCGCCGGCTCGGTCATTGTCCTGGACCTGCACACCATCCGCGCCGGCGCAGCAGCCAACGACCCCGCAGTCTCAGCAGTGGCCATCGCCGACGCACTCGACGCCGCCAATGATTCCACCCCCATCGTGGCGGACATCGTCACCGAGAACGACCTCCGTGCCCTGGCCCTTGGCCTCGACGCAGCCGAACGCCGCGGCAAAAAACTCCTGTACCGGGTGGGCCCGCCGTTCGGCAGGGCCCGGATCGGCCAGGAGATCCGCGCGGAACTCAGCGGCGGGGAAGCCTTTGCCGGCCAAAACCCTTCCGGGGCCGGCGGCCTGATCGTGGTGGGCTCGCACGTGGGCGTCACCACCCGGCAGCTCAAAGCCCTCACGGAGCAGCACAGTTCTGCCCGCATCGTGGAAATCGACGTCGAGAAGCTCCTGGGCGGGGACGCCGCCGCACACCTCGACAGCACGGTGGAGACTGTCGTCGAAGCCCTCCACACCGGCGACGTCATTGTCCACACCAGCCGCCTGCTGATCAGGACGGACGATCCCGCCGAAAGCCTGCGGATCGCCCGCACCGTTTCCGCCGCCGTCGTTGCCGTGGTCAACCGCACCCTGAAGACGTTCCCGCCCCGCTTTGTGATCGCCAAGGGCGGCATCACCTCCTCGGACGTCGCAGCCCACGGCCTTGAGATCCGCCACGCGATTGTCCGCGGCCCCATGCTGCCGGGCATCGTCTCCCTCTGGGAACCGGTGGACGGCCCTGCCAAGGGCATCCCGTACATCGTCTTCGCCGGCAACGTGGGCGACGACGAGTCCCTCGCCCAGGTCACCCGCAAACTCAGCACCACCTTCTAATACCCACAGGCTCCTAACCCCGTCCCGCAAAATTCACCGGAGAACACCATGACCAGCAATTACACCGTCACCGTCCTGGGCCTTGGCGCCATGGGCCTGCCCATGGCCACCCGCCTCGCGTCCAAGCTCACGGTCCACGGCTTCGACATCGCCGAACCCCGCCTGGAGCTGGCCGCTGAAGCCGGCATCGCCACCTTCAGCACCGCCCGCGAAGCCGCCAAGGGGGCGGACGCCGTCCTCCTGGCCGTCCGCAACGGCGAACAACTCAACGACGTCCTCTTCGGCGAAAACGGCGTGGCCTCGGTCCTGGAACCGGGCGCCGTCGTCATCCTCGGCAGCACCGTGGGCACCGAAGCCATCCCGGCCACCGTGGCCAAACTGGCCGAATACGGCGTGGACCTGGTGGACGCCCCCTTGTCCGGCGGGCCCAAGCGCGCCGGCGAAGGCGACCTGCTGATCGTTGTTGGTGCGTCCCCCGAAGCCCGCACCAAGGCAGCCCCGGCCCTGGAACTGCTGGCCTCCACCCTGACCGTGGTGGGCGACAAGCCCGGCGACGGCCAGGCCCTGAAGACCGTCAACCAGCTCCTCTGCGGCGTCCACATCGCCGCCGCGGCCGAGGCCATGGCCCTCGCGGACGCCCTGGGCCTGGACCAGGCCAAGACCCTCGCCGCCCTCGAAGCGGGTGCAGCCGGCTCCTTTATGCTCTCCAACCGCGGCCCGCGCATCCTGGAGGCCTACTCCGAGGACGGCGCCGAGGTCCTGTCCCGCCTGGACATCTTCGTCAAGGACATGGGCATCGTGGGCAAAGCCACCCGGGCCGCCGGCCTCGCAGCGCCGGTGGCTGCCGCCGCGGAACAGCTTTACCTGCTGGGCCAGGCCCAGGGCCTCGCCGCCGCCGACGATTCCGCCGTCATCAAGGTCGTCGCGCCCACCAAGCGCAACAACTAAGCGCAACCCCCACAACGTACGACGACGGCGGTCCCCCCTCCGCCGTCGTCGTACCCCCACCAGAAATTCCCAAGCGCCTGATCGCCCGTCTTCTGGAAGACTGGCACGTCAAAGGAGACACCCCTCATGAACCATCCGATACTGCCGCTGCTGGGGCGGGCGGCTGATGCGCCCGCCATCAAACCCGCCGTTGAGCTCGGCACCCCGCTGCTGCTGACCATCGCCGCGCTCGGCATCGCCGTCCTGCTGGTAATGATCATCCGCTTCAAGATCCAGGCGTTTGTGGCCCTGCTGACTGTCAGCATCATGGTGGCCGTCGCCGCCCAGATCCCGCTCAAGGACGTCTTCACCGTGGTGGCCAACGGTGTGGGCAGCACCATGGGCAAGGTGGCGCTGCTTATCGCCCTGGGCGCCGTGCTGGGCCGCATGATCGAGGTGTCCGGCGGCGTCCAATCGCTCGCGACGCACTTCACCAACAAGCTGGGCGCAAAGCGCGTGGCTGTGGCCCTCACCGCTGTTGGCTTCCTGGTCGCCATCCCGGTGTTCTTCGAAGTGGGCGTCATCGTCCTGGTCCCCATCGTGTATGCCTTCGCCAAAATCGCCAAGGTGCACCCGGTCAAGTTCGGCCTGCCCATGGCCGGGATCATGCTGTCCATCCACGTGGCGGTCCCGCCGCATCCGGGCATTGTTGCCGGTGCCGGCGTGTTTGGCGCGGACATTGGGCTTATCACCCTCATCTCCTTGATTATCTGCATTCCGCTGGGTTTCCTGTCCTACTGGGTGGCCAGCATCATGAACCGCAAGGACTACGAACTCCTGCCCTCGGTCAAGGCGCAGGTTGAGGAATTCGGTTCGGATGCCCTGGTGAAGGTGGGCCATGACGGCCCCGGCGCCGCCACGCAGGCCCCGCCCCGGCCCGGTCTGATCATCTTCCTTATTGCCGCCCCCATCGTGCAGATCCTGCTCGGCACCGTTGGCACCCTCACCATCCCCAAAGACAATTCCTGGTATGGCCTGGCCGCGTTCGTCGGCAACCCGTTTTTCGCCCTGCTGGTGGCCGTGGCGCTGTCGTTCTTCCTGCTCGCCGTGCGCCGCAACTGGTCGCTCAAGGAAACCGGTGAAATCTTCGAAGGTGCCCTGCCGCCCATCGCTTCCATCCTCATGGTGGTTGCTGCCGGTGGCGTGTTCGGGGAGGTACTCAGGACCTCCGGCATCGGCGCGGCGCTCTCCCAAACCCTGGACCACCTGGGCCTGCCCGTCATCGCCCTCGGCTTTGTCATCTCCCTTGCCCTGCGCGCAGCCCAAGGCTCCGCGACCGTCGCGATTGTCACCACCACCGGGCTGCTCACCTCCGCGGTGATGGAGGGCGGCTACACGCCTGCGCAGATCGCCGTCATCGTTATCGCCATTGGCTTCGGCTCACTTGGCCTGTCCCACGTCACGGACGCCGGTTTCTGGACAGTGGTCCGGTACTACGGCCTCACCGTCTCCGACGGGCTCCGCACCTGGACCGTCCTCACCACCGTCCTGGGCCTTGCCGGCTTCGCGCTGACCTTTGTTGCCTGGATCCTGGTGGGAGGCCTGGGCGTCTGATGCGTACCCAACTCGACCACCTGGTCACCTCTGCCCTGCAGCAAGGCTCGGCAGTGCCGGCCTTCACCTGCTACGACTTCACCACAGCCCTTGCCGTGGTGGGTGCCGCGGAGGAATCCGGCCGCGGCGTCATCCTGCTGGTGGCCCCCAGGACCGCCGCCACCCGCAACGGGCTGCGCCTCATCGCAGCACTCCGTGGCCTGGCGGATGCCGCCACCGTCCCGGTCGCCGTGCAGCTTGACCACGCAACGGACCTTGCCGTGATGGCCGGCGCCGTGGCTGCCGGGGCGGATTCCGTCCTCGCTGACGGCTCCTCCCTGCCCTTTGAGGAAAATATCGCTTTGGTGCTGGCAGCCCGCGCCCTCCTGGGCCCGGATGTGGTCCTGGAGGCGGAGTTGGGTGGCCTGGCCGGAGACGAGGACCGCGCATTCGGCGATGACGCTGCCGGAGTGGATATCGCAGGCCTGACCGATTCGGCCCAGGTTGAGGAATTTGTGTCCCGCACCGGCGCCGGATTGCTGGCTGTGGCCGTGGGCAACGTGCACGGCAAATACAAGGGCGAACCCCGGCTGCGGTGGGACGTGCTGCAGGACATCGCCGTACGGACCCACATTCCCCTGGTGCTCCATGGGGCCTCCGGCATTCCCGCTTCGGAACTGGTGAAAGCCGCCGCCATGAACGTGGGGAAGGTGAACTTCAACACCGAGCTCCGCACTGGAGTGCTGGCCACCCTGCAGGAGCAGCTGCCCGCTCACCGGGCCGACGGCGAAAACCTGCAGGCCCTGCTGGGCCGCTGGGACCGGACGGCGTCAGATTTCGCCACCGGCACGTTGGAGACACTGAGCAGGTAGGGACACCACCGTTGGTGCAGGGAGGCTAGGATCAAGCCATGATCCTGGCCTCCCTTGTTTTCGTTTTCCTGGCAGCAGCCCTGCACGTTTTTATCTTCACGCTGGAGTCGGTGAACTGGACCAAACCCGCCACGTGGAAGCGCTTCAACATCGCCTCCCAGCAGGACGCCGAAACCACCAAGTCGCTCGCCTACAACCAGGGTTTCTACAACCTGTTCCTGGCGATCGGCGCCTTCATCGGGCTTGCCCTGGTGGCCTTCGGTGGCGACGGCTCGGCGCAGGACGTGGCCGGCTGGACCCTGGTCTTCGCTTGCTGCGGCTCCATGCTGCTCGCCGCCCTGGTCCTGGCACTGAGCGGCAAAAAGAACCTCCGGCCTGCGGTGACGCAGGGGATCACCCCGCTGATCGCCGTCGTGCTTGGCCTGATTGCCGTCACGTCCTAGCGTTGCCCGCCGTTCCGCCGCGCCGGTGAGCATTGCCAGCGGGGCCAAGTAGTGCCACTGTCGAACCATGACCGAGAACACCATGTCCACGGAAGACACCTTTGCGCCGGACGTAGCGCTGGCCCGCAATGACGCGGACCACCGCTACGAACTGCATGTGGGCGGAACCCTCGCCGTCCAGTCGTTCTTCGAGGACCAGCCCGGACACGTTGACTTCATCCGCACCGAAACCTCGGCAGGGTTCGAAGGCCAGGGCCTGGGCAAGGTCCTGGCGCATTTTGCGCTGGACGATGTTGTGGCCACCGGCAAGCGGATCATTCCGCATTGCCCGTTTATTGCCGGTTACCTGCGCAAGCACGAGGGCTACGGCCAGTTTGTGGACTGGCCGGAAAGCTGACCCGACGGCGGGTCAGGGCAGTTCGTCGGCCGGACCGTCGATGGTGAACCCGCAGGCGCAACGGTACGTGACCGCCCTTTCTGCCATGGCGGCGCTGTCAGCGGGACCGCCCTGCTCCTGCAATGCCAAACGGTCCGCCGGCATCCCACGTTGAGCCGGCCCGTCCCCGACCTGCATCGGAGCGGCAATATCAACGTGCACTGGTTCGCGGATGGGGGAGGAGTCCGGGTCCACCCGCTGCATGGGTGTCCTGCAATGCATCCGGGTGCTGAGTGTGGCCATCAGCTCCACGTCCACCGGTCCGGCCGGTACCTCCGGACTGCCCGGAGGGTCGGGGAGTGGTGCCGCCAGAAGGGGCTCTGCGGTGCTGGGCATGGTATTTTTCCTTGGGCTTCTTCACGGGCCTGCCGGCGTTGGCAGGGCCCGCCGCGAACTGCTTGCGGAGCTTTGCGCTTCCAACAAGCCAAGCATGCTTAGTACCTGCGGCCAAATTGCGGCCGCCACTAGGTCCTTCTTCGCCCGCTGCGGGGCGCGGGAAAGAGGGTCGTTGCCGTTGCGCCGGGTTCAGCCCCGGCGCCGCTGCCATTGGAAGGCATGCCAGAACAACAGCACCATGGCCGTCGCCAGCCCCGAGACGATGAGCTGCGGACTGAAAGACATCAATAGGTAGGCCAGGGGCGGGCCGTTGGTGGATCCGAAGGACATGACGGTTGTGCCGGCTCCGCCGAACAGGACAGCCAGGCCGCCCACCACCAGGGCTGCGGCCAGCAGCCAGAGCACAACAATGAACGGGTTCACGCTGAAGCCGGGCGATTTTTCGGCCGGCTCCGGCGGTTCACCGGCGCCCCCATCCGGAATCCGGTTTCCGTGCTGGTCCACTTCGCGGAAGGTCACCGCGCCCATTGGCTGTTCCATTGTTCCCCCTGGTTCCCGGGCTCCGTTCGGGCGCCCGGTCCATCCACCCTAGGCCGCGCAGGGCCGTTGGCGTCAAGGGCGTCGTTGCGGCACCATTCCGGAATCGTCCCGGCACTGCCCCGAATCATCCCGGCGCCATCGTTGGCACCTGGCGGGCCGCATATTGTGCCGGACGGTTCCACGGACTGCCAGTCAATGACGCCCCGCAGGCCGTTGAATCGTTCAATTCCGGGTGCCTGGGATAAATACATCACAGAAGTTTGATTAAAAGGGTTACCTAAGTAAGGCTTGCCTATGCAATTCGACGTACAACCCTGACCGAAGGAATACCAGTGCCGCTGATGCCCCGCCTTGACGAGTTACCCGTGGACCAACCGCGACCGCTTCAGGAGCTGCCGGGCCAGGATTTCGGCTCCCGCGTGGAGCTGGCACTTGGCGCCTCCAACCATCTGCTGAACGCCAGGAATTCCCCCCGCTACGTGGCGCAGGTGCTGCAGGGCGTGACCGCAGTTGCCACCAAACTGGAGCGGAGCACCCAGCCGTTCACCGGCGTCGGACCTGCGGAGCTGCAGGCCCGGGTGGCCGCCGTGGACCTGGAAACGCCGCTGCCGGATACCGCGGCGGCGCTGGCGGAACTCGAAGGGGTATACCTCCGGGACGCCGTCTACTTCCACGACACCAAATACGCCGCGCACCTGAACTGCCCCGTGGTCATCCCGGCGCTGGTGGGCGAAGCCATCCTGTCCGCCGTGAACTCCTCCCTGGACACGTGGGACCAGAGCGCCGGCGCCACCATGATCGAGCGGCGCCTCATCGACTGGGCCGCGGACCGGCTGCACCTCGGCGCCGACGCTGATGGCATCTTCACCTCCGGCGGCAGCCAGTCCAACCTGCAGGCCCTCCTGATCGCCCGCAACCACGCCGTAGCCGGCCTCCGGCAGGACCCGGCCCGCAGCGGCCTCCGGCTGCCGGCGCTGCTGGACACCCTGCGCATCTTCACTTCGGAGGACAGCCATTTCAGCATCCAGAAGTCAGCGTCCATGCTGGGCCTGGGGTTCGACGCCGTGATCACCGTGCCGTGCACCCCCGACCATCGGATGGACCCGGCCGCGCTGGCCGCCGCAATGGCTGACGCCACCGACGCCGGGCTCACCCCCATGGCTGTGATCGCCACCGCAGGCACCACCGACTTCGGCTCCGTCGACCCGCTGGCCGAGCTCGCCGCCCTGGCCCGCGCCTACGGCGCCTGGCTCCACGTTGATGCTGCCTACGGCGGCGGCCTGATGGTCTCCGGCCGCTACCGGCACCTCCTTGACGGCACCCGGCTGGCGGATTCCGTCACCGTGGACTTCCACAAAACCTTCTTCCAGCCGGTCAGCTCCAGCGCCCTGCTGGTCCGCGAGCGCGCCATGCTGCGCCACATCACCTACTACGCCGACTACCTCAACCCGGAAAGCGCCGCCCTGGCCGACATCCCCAACCAGGTGGACAAAAGCATCCAGACCACCCGGCGCTTCGATGCCCTCAAGCTCTGGCTCACCCTGCGCATCATGGGCGCGGACGCCATCGGCGCGCTGTTCGACGAGGCGATCGACCTGACCTCCCGGGTGGGGGCGCTCCTTGATGCTGATGACGGGTTTGAGCTCGCCGCCCAGCCCCAGTTGAGCACCCTGGTATTCCGGTACCGGCCCCTGCTCGCTGACGGCAGCCGGCTTTCCGAGGACGCCGCTGACGTGCTGAACCCCGCCATCCGCGCCGCCGTCTTCGCCTCCGGCCAGGCCGTGGTGGCCGGCACCAAGGTTGCCGGGCGCCACTACCTGAAGTTCACCCTCCTCAACGCTGAGGCAACCCTGGAGGATATCGCCGGGATCGTTGACCTGCTGCGCCGGACCGGCGCGGGCATGCTGCAGGACGGGGTGGCAGCATGAGCCGCATCCACGACTTCGCAGCCATCGGCGTGGGGCCCTTCAACCTGGGCCTCGCCGCCCTGGCCGAACCGATCGAAGGGTTGGCCGGGGTTTTCCTGGAGCAGCGCGAATCCTTCGACTGGCACCCCGGCATGATGCTGGAACCGGCCCACCTCCAGGTCCCGTTTATGGCCGACCTCGTCACCCTGGCAGACCCCACCTCCCCATACTCCTTCCTGAACTTCCTGAAGCAGACGGGCAGGCTGTACCGCTTCTACATCCGGGAAAACTTCTACCCCCTGCGCGCAGAGTACAACCAGTACTGCCAATGGGTGGCCGGCCAGCTGCCGTCCGTCCGCTTTGGCACCACGGTCCGGGACATCACGCACGACGGCGGGGTGTACCGGCTCACCGTGTCCGGCCCGGCCGGGCCTGAGGTACTGCTGGCCCGGCGGCTGGTGCTGGGCACCGGAACCTCGCCGTACGTCCCCGCGTCCGGCCGCGACATCCTGGCCCGCTCCGGAGCGGGAACCGGGGGACTGGCCATCCACAACGCCGACTACCTGGCCCGGAAGGACGAACTGCAGCAGCAGCGCAGCATCACCATCCTGGGCAGCGGCCAAAGCGCCGCGGAGATCTACTACGAGCTCCTGCAGGAATCCGGAACCCACGGCTACCAGCTGAACTGGGTCACCCGGTCCGGCCGGTTCTTCCCGCTGGAATACACCAAGCTGACCCTCGAAATGACCTCCCCCGAATACGTGGACTACTTCCACGCACTTCCGCAGGAGCAGCGGGACCACCTGAACAAGGCGCAGAAGAACCTCTACAAGGGCATCAACTCGGACCTGATCGACGCCATCTATGACCTCCTCTACACCCGCAGCATCTCCGGGCTGGTGGACACGCAGCTGCTGACCCACTCCACGCTCACGGCGGCGGAATGGGACCCGGCAGCGGGCACCCACACGCTGCACCTCGAGCATGGCGAGCAGGGCAGCTCCTACACGCTGGACAGCGAAGCCGTGGTCCTGGCCACCGGGTACGGATACCACGAACCGGAATTCCTGGCCGGTGTGCAGGACCGGATCGCCCGGGACAGCGCCGGGAGGTTCGCCGTGGACCGGAACTACAGCACCGGCGTCGAACCCGGCGAGATATTTGTCCAGAATGCCGAACTCCACACCCACGGATTCGTTACCCCGGATCTGGGCATGGGCGCCTACCGCAACTCCTGCATCCTGCGCGCGATCACCGGCCGCGAGGTCTACCCGGTGGAACGCAGCATCGCTTTCCAGCAGTTCGGTGCCCCGGCAGGCGTCGCGGCGGAGGTGCCCGCATGAGGTTCACCTTCCGCTGCCTCGACGCCACCGCCGACGCACCGCTCCTCCACAGCTGGGTGACCAAACCTTACGCCTCCTTCTGGGGCATGCTTTCCGCCAGCGTCGAGGACGTGGTGCAGGAATACCGGACCATCCAGGCCAGCGGCCACCACCACGCGCTGCTGGGGCTCGACGGCGGCGTCCCCGCCTTCCTGATGGAGGACTATCTTCCCGGCTCCTCACCCCTGGCCGCGGTCTATGCCGAGGAGCCCGGCGACGTGGGGATGCACCTGCTGGTGGCGCCGCCGTCGTCCGGCCCGGAAGCCGGGTACACCACTGCCGTGATGGACGCCGTCCTGGACCGGATCTTCGCCCGCCCGGACGTGGAACGCGTGGTGGTTGAACCTGACGCGCGCAACACCCGGATCCACGCCCTCAACGAACGGCTCGGGTTCCAGCCCGCCGGCCTCGTCACCCTGCCGGACAAGGAAGCGCTGCTCAGCTTCTGCACCCGCGCCGACTACCTCACCGCCCGCGCCGCACTGAACCTTCCCACCCCCATCCCCCAGGGAGCCGCACTGTGACCATCCACCTCGATCCTGCACCCACCGCCGGATACCGGGCCGCTGAAGCCCCGCACCTGGCCGCCGACCGCTGGGACATCGCCAACCGGCACCTGCTCCGGAAGGCGCTCGCCGAGTTCTCCCACGAACGCATCCTCTCGCCGGAACCCCTCGACGGCGGCTACCGGGTGGTGAGCGACGACGGCAGCTCCGAATACCGCTTCACCGCCCGGCTGCTGGAACTGGACCACTGGTCCATCGACCCGGGCTCCATCCGCGGCTTCCGGGACGGCAGGGAAGCGCCGCTGGACGTCCTGGACTTCATCACCGCGTTCCATGGCACGCTGGGGATCAACACCGCCATGCTGCCCGTGTACCTCGAGGAAGTCAGCAGCACGCTGGCCAGCCACGCGTACAAGCAGTGGGCCGGGCAACCGGCCGCCGCCGAACTCGCAGCAGGTGTGACCGGCGGGTTGGATGCTGCCGCGGACTTCCAGGCCATTGAACGCAGCATGACCGAGGGGCACCCCTGTTTTGTGGCGAACAACGGCCGGCTGGGCTTCGGGATCGGGGACTACCTGGCGTTCGCACCGGAAACCGGCGCCCCGGTCCAGCTGGTGTGGGTCGCGGCCGCGCGCAGCCACGCTGTCTTCACGGCCAGCCAGGGCCTGGACTACCGAGCCCACCTGGAGGCTGAACTGGGCGGCCTGGTGGGGGACTTCAACGCGGAACTCCGGCTCCAGGGCCTGGACCCCGACCTGTACTTCTTCCTGCCGGTGCACCCCTGGCAGTGGGAGAACAAGCTGACCGTCACGTTTGCGGCGGAAATCGCCCGGCAACGGATCGTCTACCTGGGCACCGGCACCGAGAAGTACCAGGCGCAGCAGTCCATCCGGACGTTCTTCAACACCGACCAGCCGGCGAAGTCCTACGTCAAGACGGCCATGTCCGTCCTGAACATGGGCTTTATGCGCGGTCTCTCCCCCCAGTACATGAAGGCCACCCCGGCCATCAACGACTGGCTGCGCAGACTGATCGAAGCGGACGGTGCCCTGCAGCAGCGCGGCTTCACGATGATCGGCGAGGTCGCAGCCATCGGTTACCACAACGGCTACTACGAGGCCGGCTCCGACCCCGGCTCGGCATACCGGAAGATGCTCTCCGCGCTGTGGCGGGAAAGTCCGCTGCCGCTGCTGGCGGACGGGCAGCAGCTGGCCACCATGGCCTCGCTGCTGCACGTCGACGCCGATGGCAGGCCCATGGTCTCCGCCCTGATCGAGCGGTCCGGGCTGGCCGCTGCGGAGTGGGTGCGCCGCTACTTCGAGGCGTACCTGGTGCCGCTGGTGCACTGCCTCTACCGCTATGAGCTGGCGTTTATGCCGCATGGGGAGAACGTGATCCTGGTGCTGCAGGACGGGGTCCCGGTGCGGGCCGTGATGAAGGACATCGCCGAGGAGATCGTGGTGATGGGGACCCGGCTGGAGCTGCCGGAGGAGGTTTCCCGGATCCAGGTGGCCATCCCGGACAGTGAGAAGGTGCTGGCCATCTTCACGGACATCTTCGACTGCATCTTCCGGTTCCTTTCGGCGCTCCTGGACGAAGACGGGATGCTGCGCCAGGAGGACTTCTGGGCCATCGCGGCCCGGGCGATCGCCGGCTACCAGGCCGAACACCCGGAACTGGCGGACCAGTTTGCCCGGCATGACCTGTTCGCCGCCGACTTCGAGCTGTCCTGCCTGAACCGGCTACAGCTGCGGAACAACCAGCAGATGCTGGACCTGACGGATCCCTCCGGCGGGCTGCAGATGGCGGGCCGCCTGGCCAACCCGCTGGCCCGGTTCGCCTAGCCGGGCCTGTCTCCGCGCCCGCCGTCGGATTCTGCACCATCAACCGGCTCGGCCCGCCGGCTGGCCCCGTCTTTCCGGGGCCGGCCACGGGGCCCGCGGGAATGATCGTGCAGAATCCGCCGGACTAGGCTGGCCGGATGAGCCAACCAGCACGCGGAACCACTGCCCTTATCACCGGCGCCAGTTCGGGCCTGGGCGCGGAGTTCGCCCGTCAGCTCGCAGCGCAGGGCTGCAACCTGGTGCTCGTGGCGCGGAACCGTGCCCGGCTGGAAGAGGTCGCGGGCGCCCTGGCCCAGCAGTACGGGACCACCACTGAAGTACTCCCCGCAGACCTGGCGGACGACGCCGGGGTGGCCGCCGTCGTCGAACGCCTGTCGCTCCCGGACCGGCCGGTAGGCATCCTGGTGAACAACGCCGGGACCGGGCTGCTGCATGACTTCGAGGACAACGTCATCGGCGAGGAGCAGCGGAACCTGAAACTCCACGCTGAAACGGCGATGGTGCTGACCCACACCGCTGTGCAGGGCATGCTGGCCCGTGGCGGCGGCCGGATCATCAACGTGGCCAGCATCGCCGCGTTCCTGCCGCGCGGGACCTACTCGGCGGCCAAGGCGTGGCTGCTCAGCTTTAGCCGGTGGGCCAACTTCGCTTACCGTGCCCGGGGCATCAAAGTTACGGCGGTGTGCCCCGGCCTGACCCACACCGAATTCCACCAGCGGCTGGGAATGGACCAGCCGATGGCTCCGGCCTGGGCGTGGCTGGACGCGGAAAGGGTGGTCCGGGAAGGGCTGGCGGCCAACCATCGGGGCCGGGCCGTATGCGTCCCGTCAAAGCGGTACAAAGCGGTGGCCGTGCTGGCCAAATTGGCGCCGGCCAGGCTAATGGCGGGCCCGGCGCGCAAGGCCCAGTAGCGCGGCGGGGGAGCGGGTCCCCGGCCGCCGGACCGCCACCACCACCGCGATCCCCACCAGAGCCCCCACCAGGGTTTCCACCGCCCGTTCCGCGATCAGCACGGTGGGATCCGCGGGGGCGGCGAGCTGCGTCATCAACAGGATCACCGGGGTGAACCAGACCATCGCCAGCCCGTAGTGGCGGTTCATGAACAGCTCGGTCGCAAACTGGAACACGATCACCAGCAGGGCCAGCAGCACCGCCTCGTTGCCCGGAACCAGCGCTGCAACCGACCACGGGCCGGGAAGGATCATGGCTGCGGTGACGGCAAGGCCCACAAATGTTCCCACGATCCGGTGGATGCCGCGGCGGACGCTGCTGGGCAGGTCGGCGCCGGCCAGCGGCACGGCGGCAGCCGCCATGGCCCAGTGCGGATGGCCACTGCCGCTGATGACCCCCACGGAACCTGCGGCGCCCACCGCCAGCACGTAGCGGGCGGCGTGGATCAGGAGTTCGCGGCGTCCGGTCCGGCCCGCCGCGGCAGGTTCCGGAGACGTCCGACGGCGGCCTGCCGGGGCCAGCCGGCCGGCCTGGCCCACGGCAAGGGAAAGGGCCGCCGATCCCGAAGCGATCAGCAGCGCCACGAACCAGGGGACCGCCGCGGGGACCGAGGCGCAGGCCCCGAGGGCCAGGATTCCAAAGAAGGGTCCCGCCGGTTTGAGCCGCATCCGGTCGGCGTAGACAGATCCCGCGCCAGCCAGTGTGGCTTCCACCCCCACGAGCCACCAGGATTGCAGGTGGTTGGCGGACAGGACAACGCCCACAGCCACCCCGCCCAGGAGCATGCCGGCAGCCCGGCCCTGGTGCCGGAGGCGCAGGAGATGCGGTGCGGACCTGCCGTACATAGCGGTGAGGCCACCGAACACCGCGTAGATGATGAGGTCCGTCCGGCCCGCGGCCAGCAGGAGCAGGGACGGCAGTGCGACGCTGACGGCAACGCGGACGGCGGCGGCGCTGTCGTTGTCCGCGGGTTCCAGGCGGTGCAGCGCGCGCACCTGCTCCACCACTCGGTTCATGCCCAACCATTCCTGTCAGCCTGCGGCCTCTTGGCCCTTCGGAAACTATCACCGGCCCCGGCCCGGAGTCATTTCCGGCGGGCCCTGCACCGTCATGGAACGCTTGCCCGGCCGGGCCTTGTGGCAGGAAGTCCGGCGGGTGGCACGGCAAGGGCCCGCCCCGCGGCTTCTTGGGAAGAGCGCGGGACGGGCCCTGTGAGCGTGGGCTGCTGCAAGTGCCCTGCGCGGCAGCCGGGAAACGGCTGCCGCGCGGTGGTGCCTACGAGGTTGACGCCTTACCGGCAGAGCTGCTGTTCAGGGGAGCAACATCGTCGAACGGCAGGTCAGCCACTACGAAATTGGGGTTATCGTCCTGGGTTGCCACCAGTTCGGCCGCCTCTTCCTGAGTGTCCACGCTGGGCATGGATCCGGGGAGGGGCTTGTTGGCCGACTCCTTGAGGAAGTAGATGCCGATCGCGCCGGCTGCGGACGTCAGCATCAGGTAATACGCCGGCATCATGTCGTTGCCCGTGGCCTTGATGAGGGCAGCCACGATGAACGGGGTGGTGCCGCCGAAGATTGCCACCGCAAAGTTATAGGCGATTCCCATCGAGCTGTAGCGGCTCGAGGTGGGGAACTGCGCGGGCAGCGAGGACGCCAGGTTGGCAACATAGAAGGTGACCGGGAAGGCAATCAGGGCCAGGCCCACCAGGGTTGACCACACCTCACCGATTCCGATCATCATGAACGCCGGGACGGCCAGGACGATGGTGCTTACAGCGCCCACCCAGAGGATTGGGCGGCGGCCCACTTTATCCGACAGGCGGCCTGTCAGCGGGATGCACAGGGCCATGATCACAAGGACCGGGATGGTCAGCGCGGTGCCGTGCATCTCGTCGTAGCCCTTCTCCGAGGAGAGGTAGGTGGGCATATAGGACGTGAGGGCGTAGCCGGCGGTATTGGCGGCGGCCACCACAACCATGGCTACCAGGATGGGGCGCCAGTTGGCCTTGACCGTGGCCAGCGGGCCGTTGGCGGCGACGGGATCGTTGTTGGTGGCATCCTTGGCGGCTTCTTCCCGGGCATCCAGCGTGGCCTGGAATTGCGGGGATTCCTCGATCTTGCTGCGGAAGTAGATGGCGATCAGGCCCAGCGGCCCGGCGGCCAGGAACGGAATCCGCCATCCCCAGTCCTCCATGGCGTCCTGGCCCAGGGTGAGCTGCAGGACCGAGACCAGGGCGGCACCCATGGCGAAGCCCAGGTAGCTGCCCAAATCCAGGAAGCTGGCAAAGAAGCCGCGGCGCTTGTCTGCTGCGTATTCGCTGACGAAGGTGGTTGCGCCGGCGTATTCGCCACCGGTGGAAAAGCCCTGCACCACCTTGAGGATGACCAGCAGCACGGCAGCCCACAGGCCCACCTGTGCGTAGCCGGGAAGCAGGCCCACGGCGAAGGTGCTGGCTGCCATGATCATCAGCGTGGTGGCCAGGGTCTTCTGGCGGCCCACCTTATCGCCCAGCCAGCCGAAGATCACGCCGCCGAGGGGGCGTGCGATGAAGGTGGCGGCGAAGGTGCCCAGGAGGAAAAGGTTCTGGGTGGCCGGGTCGGATTCCGGCAGGAACGTGGGTCCCATGGTGGTGATGAGGTAGCCGAACACGCCTACGTCATACCACTCCATGGTGTTACCCACGATGGTGCCGCCCATGGCTTTTTTCAGCATGGGCTGGTTGACGACGTTGACGTCGGATTCCTTCAGCCTGCGGCGTGGCAGCAGCTTGGGCTTCTTGAGAGCCTTGGCGGCTGTCGGGTCGGTTCCGCGGGCGTTTTGGGCGCCTGCTGAAGAGTCGGTCATGCTTCGGTCTTTGGGCATTTGGGTAGCTCCCGTGGAGGTCATTTGCTTGCGACTTGTAGCTGCCCCGCTCCGGGCAGACCTTAAATTTTACTGGAATTCTCTGGCATTGGCGGCGTTTGTGCCGTAGGGTCTATGGTTTTGCGCCTGGTTTTGGGGCGTATTACGGAACTTCTTTTCCCGGTTTTTCCCATATATCCACTGGGATCGGCCGCCGCTGCCGCCGCCATTGCCGAATCTTTTTGAACAACGGTCCTTGCGGGCCGATTTTTGGGTGCCTTCGGACCCAAAAAGTGAGAGCCGTCACCAGGGTATTCGGCGCTGTGGGGCGGGCCCAGGTGGTCCGATAGGGGCGGCGTGCGGGGGTTGCTGAAATCGGGGGTTCACAGGCACTGGATGCTTGCCTAAGGTGGACCCATGGGAATTTTGTAGAGACAGTCGGCGGACGCGCAAAGATTGGCCGGGACCGGCCTGCGCCACCGCAGAACAAGCCATCGCAGCAGGCGGCGAACCGCTGCGACCTCGATTTCCGCTGGCATTCCCGGCGGCCCCCTTGGCCTTCGGGCTGAATCCTTCATTTCACTGCGGAAAGGAAGAAACAATGGCTGACGAAAATCGCACCCAGCATCTTGCCCCGGAGGTGGCCGACCACCTCACGGCCGCCATGGACGCCCCGGCGGCGCCGGGTCCGGCCGCCACGGGCACGGCAGAGATGCCCGGCCAGAATGCCTGGCCGGACGGCAACGGCAAGAAGCGGCACCCGAAGGACCGCGGCTCAGGCCACGGCCGGATGGGCCACGAAGCGGCCGTTACCGCGGTCCACCGGACCAGCCGGCCGCAGATGCCGCACTCCTCCTAGCCCGAACTGCTTCGCAGCACTGGACCTGGCAGAAGCGGACTTTACGGCGCAGGAGCGGCCCGGCCCCCGGATCTGGGAGTTCCGGGCCGTTCCTGCGCCTGGTTCCGGAAACACCTGGTCCCCGGAACACCCGCACAGCCCGGAGCACCCGCACAGCCCGGAGCACCCGCACAGCCCGGAGCACCCGTATCGCCCGAAACTAGTGCTCCCGGACAACCTCCGCCGGGTCTTTGTCCAGCCGCCAGCCGCGCCACACCGGATGCCGGAGCCGGCCCGGACCGGTCCACTCGCTGAACGTCACCTCGCCCACCAGCTCCGGCGCCACCCAGTGGGCATCCGCCGCATCCATTCGGGGAACCTCGTGGAATGGCGAGGTCTTCCTGCCCAGTCGTTCCACTGTTTGCCGCAGTTCGGTGAGTTCGCGGGTGCTGAAGCCGCTGCCCACCCGGCCCACATACGCCAGTTTGTCGCCGTCCGGGATGCCCACCAGCAGGGAACCGACGCTTTCCTGCCGGCCGCCTTTGCCGGGCCGCCAGCCGCCCACCACCACTTCCTGGGTCTGCTCCAGCTTCAGCTTGATCCAGGTGCGGGTCCGCTGGCCGCTCACATAGCGGCTGTCGGTCCGCTTGGCCATGATGCCCTCAAGTCCCAGCTCACGGGCGCTCGCCAGGAGGTCGGCCACCGGGTTGGCCAGCACGTCGGAAAGGTCAACGGGCGCGTCGGACGGCACAAAAAAATGCTCCAGCCGCTGCCGCCGCTGCCGCAGCGGGAGTCCGCGCAGATCCGTTCCGGCGTCCTGGAGCAGGTCAAAAAGTACCAGGCGGACGGGGATGCTGGCCCTGGCGTGGGCCACATCGGCGGCGCGGGTGAGTTTCATCCGCCCCTGCAACAGGCCGAAGTCGGGGCGTCCCGCTGGCCCCATGGCCACAATTTCCCCATCGGCCACAAAGGGCTGTGCCGGCCAGGTGCTTCGGTCCGTGAACTCGGGGTAGGTGAGGCTGACGTCGTTGCCGTTGCGGCTAAGGACGCGGACTGTTTTGTCGTCCGCCACGATGACTGCCCGGACCCCGTCCCACTTGAGTTCCAGCTGCCAATCGCTGCCCGCCAGATCGGACGGCTTTCCGGCAGTGGCCATCATGGGGCGGACATCGCCGGGATCCCAGTCGCTGCCCCCCAATGCGCCGGTCTCCGAAGCGCCCCTCGGAGTGGGTGCATCCCCGCCCCCGGCCTCCACGTCGCTTGTTGGGGCGGGTGCAGCATCACCGCCCCGGGACCCGGCGCCCGCCACGGCTGCCCCGGAATCTTCCCCGTCGTCGCCTTCCGGCGCCGCGTGGCGCCGTCGGCCGCTGTAATGCTCGTCCATGAGGTGGATGAGCCACTGCCCCTCCGCCTCCTTGCCGTGTCCGCGGCCGGTGTGGATCAACGCGAACCTGCGGGTGCCGCCCAGGCCGCCGCCGTCGGCCCCGGTCAACGTGGCGATCACCTCCTTGCCGTTGATCCACTTCTCCAGCTGGTACGTTCCGTGGTCCCAGATGGTCACCTCGCCAGCGCCATATTGCCCTTTCGGAATGGTGCCCTCGAACGTGCCATAGTCCAGCGGATGGTCCTCGGTCTGCACCGCGAGGTTGTTCCGGCCGCTGCTCTCCGGCACACCCTTGGGCAACGCCCACGACACCAGCACACCCTCATGCTCCAGCCGGAAGTCGTAGTGCAGCCTGCTCGCGTGGTGCTCCTGGATCACGAAGCTGTTGCCGCTGCCCGCGCTGCCGCTGAACGGTTCGGGCGTGGCCTGGGGATCGCGCATGCCGCGGTACGCAGCAAGCCGCGGATCGCCGTCGTTGTGGCCTTCGTGATGGCCGGCTGAGGCATTAACGACGGCGGCAAACGGGTCCTTCCCGTCACTCACCCGCCGCATCACCGCCTGGTAGTCCAGATGCGTCAGCTTGGGTGAGCTGATCTCCCGCCAGGTGCGGGGCGCGGCGACGGTGGGGGTGCTGCGGCCGCGCAGCGAGTAGGGCACGATGGTGGTCTTCGCGGCGCTGTTCTGGCTCCAGTCCACCAGCACCTTGCCGCGGCGCAGGGTCTTTTTCATGTCGCTGACCGCCAGGTCCGGGTGGTCGGCTTCCAGGGCCCGGGCCAGTTCCTTGGCGAACGCCGAAATGCTGTCCGAGCTTTGGGTACCGTCCAGCGCCGCGTAGAGGTGGATGCCCTTGCTGCCGCTGGTCACCGGCACGGGAGCCAGGCCCACATCCTGCAGGATGGCACGGGCCAGCAGCGCCACCTCGCGGCACTCTTCCAGCCCGGCACCGTCGCCGGGATCGAGGTCCAGGACCAGCCGGTCAGGCGGAAGCTGGTTGCCGTGCGAATCAACCTGCCACTGCGGCACGTGGACTTCCAGGGAGTTGATCTGGCCGAACCAGGTCAAGGTGGCCGGATCGTTGACCAAGGGATAAAAAATGGTCCTGTCCTTGTGGGTGATGGCGGCCCGGGGCAACCAGCCGGGAGCTGAATCGTCCAGGTTCTTCTGGAAAAAGACCTCGCCGGGTTCGGCAGCGGTGCCCACCCCGTGGACCCAGCGCTTCCGGGTGGCGGGCCGGTTGGCTGCGGCGGGGATGAGGACGTGCGCCACGGCCGCGTAGTAGGCCAGCACGTCTGCCTTGGTGGTTCCGGTCTCCGGATAGATGATTTTATCCAGGTTGGTCAGCGTCAGCTCGCGTCCGGCCACCCGCACGCGCTCCCTAGACCCGGCCATGGGGCTTCACCTCCGGCCCGGTCTGTTGTTCACTTGAGGGATGAGAGCCATCTGGAAAGGTGCCATCGCGTTTGGCCTGGTCAACGTGCCCGTGAAGGTCTACAGCGCCACAGAAGATCATGACATCAGTCTGCACCAGGTCCACAACGCCGACGGCGGCAGGATCCGCTACCAGCGCCGGTGCGAGGTCTGCAGCGAGGTAGTGGACTATTCCGACATCGAAAAGGCCTACGAGGACGACGGCCGGACCGTGGTCCTGTCCAAGGAGGAACTCAAGTCAATCCCCGCGGAGAACAGCCACGAGATCGAGGTGGTGCAGTTCGTCCCGTCGGAACAGCTTGAACCCATGATGTTCGAGAAGAGCTACTATCTGGAGCCGGATTCCAAATCGCCCAAGGCGTACGTCCTGCTCCGCCGGGCGCTGGAGGACACGGACCGGGTGGCGATCGTCCAGTTTGCGCTTCGGGAGAAGACCCGGTTGGGGGCGCTCCGGATCAAGGACGACGTGCTGGTCCTGCAGTCCCTCCTGTGGCCTGACGAAGTCCGTGAGGCCAGCTTCCCTGCCCTGGACGCCAGCATCAGGATTTCCTCGCAGGAGCGGGACATGTCTGCCGCCCTGGTGGAGTCCATGGCGGCCGACTTTGATCCGGCGCATTTCACCGATGACTACCAGACCCAGCTGCGCCAGCTCATCGACGCCAAACTGGAGCAGGGCGATTCCCTGGACACCGAGCAGACCTTCGGCGTGGACGCCGGCGAGGGCGGCAAGGGTGAGGTGATCGACCTGATGGAAGCCCTCAAACGCAGCCTGGACCGAAAACGCGGGGCAACAGCGCAGGCCACCGACGAAGACGAGGAAGAAGAGGACGACGACGGGAAGCCGGCCAAGCGGGCCGCCGGAAGGAACGCCGGGCGGGCAAAGTCGACGGCGGCAAAAACCGCGGCGTCGAAGCCGGAGGGCGCAACGGCCACGAAGGCTGCTACCAAGGCGGCCGGCAGTGCCGCGTCCGGCGGCTCCAAAACTGCTGCCGCAAAGCCTTCGCCGGCGTCGAAATCGGCTGGTTCGGCGTCTTCCGGCACCAAAGCTGCGGCCAGTAAGGCCACGGCGGCCAGCAAGCCTGCGGCTGCCCGGACGTCGGCCAAGCCCCCGGCGAAGTCCACTGCCACCAGGGCCCGCAAGCCCGCCTAGCGGCCGGCCCGCCAGCAAACCGCAGTAACTTCCCTTAGGTTGGCGCCCTTTACACCCGGAGGCCGCGGGGCCACAATGAGCAGCATCGCAGCCTCCGCTGTGGCAACAGCGTGCTGACACTTGGACCTACCCGGCAGGGAGGCGCGGCCATGAAAACTGCGGACACGGACCCGGCGGGTGGGGGCGGCCCGCCGGACGCTGCTGAGGCAGATCGGGCGCTGAAGCAGAAGCACCGGGCCATGTGGGCATCCGGCGACTATCCGGCGCTGGCCAGCGAGATGCTGCCGGAGCTGGGCGCCATCCTGGTGGAGGCCTGCGGGATCAGGGCACGCCAAAAGGTGCTCGATGTGGCAACCGGTGCCGGCAACGCCGCCATCCCGGCGGCGATGATGGGCGCAAAGGTGGTGGCGAGCGACCTCACGCCTGAACTGTTCGACGCCGGCAAACGGCAGGCCGCCGAACGGGGTGTCAGCCTTGAGTGGGTGGAGGCTGACGCCGAGGCCCTGCCGTTCCCGGACGGCGGCTTTGACACGGTGATGTCCTGCCTCGGCGTGATGTTCGCTCCGCACCACCAGGTGGCCGCCAGCGAGCTGCTCCGGGTCTGCCGTCCCGGCGGGACCCTTGGCCTCCTGAGCTGGACCCCGGAAGGCTTCGTGGGGCAGCTCTTTGCCACCATGAAACCGTTCGCCCCGCCACCGCCGCCTGGCGCCCAGCCGGCGCCGCTGTGGGGCAAGGAGGACCACGTCCGCGGGTTGTTGGCCAGTGGGGTTTCGGAGCTCACCGCCCGCAAGCAGTTCCTCGCCGTCCGGAACTTCTCCGAGCCCGCCGACTTCATGCGCTATTTCAAGTCGCACTATGGGCCCACCATCGCCGTCTACAAATTCCTGGGCGGCGATGCGGAGAAGACAGCGGCGCTGGACCAGGCCCTGGTTGGACTGGCGGAATCGTTCGGGGACGCCCACGGCGATGCCCCGTTCCAGATGGAATGGGAGTACCTACTACTCACTGCGAAGAAGGCCGGGCATGTCTGACGGATTAGTGGCAACATCCAGCATCACGATCAACGCGCCGCAGGACAGGGTGTGGCAGGTCATCACGGACCCGGAAGCGGTCAGGGAGTTTATGTTCGGCACCAACCTGGTGACGGACTGGACCGTGGGCGGGCCGATCGCCTGGCGTGGCGAATGGGAAGGGAAGCCATACGAGGACAAAGGCACGGTCCTGGCCTTCGAGCCGCCCCGGAGACTGGTCCACACCCATTTCAGCCCCCTCTCCGGCGCCCCTGATACGCCGGAAAATTACCACACCCTGACGTGGACGGTGGAGGAGGAGGCCCGATCCACCCGGCTGACCCTCGCCCAGGACAACAACCCCGATCCCACTGCCGTGGAACATGCGCAGGGGATGTGGGACTCCCTGGTGGCGGACGTCAAGAAAATCGCCGAACGCGGCTGACCCCACGCCGCGGGGCTTAAACGGGACGGCCGCCGCCGGACCTGTCCCACGCAGGGGAGTCCGACGGCGGCCGCCGTCACCGGAGTTTCTACTCGGCGTCGTGATCCGTTTCGAGGATCTGCACCAGGCGGGCCAACGCGTCGTCTGCGCCGTCGCCCTCGGCCCGGAGGACCACCACGTCACCGTGGGAAGCGCCAAGGCTCATGAGGGACAGGATGCTGGCAGCGTCCATTGCCTCGTCGGCCGGCTCGCCTTCACGGGCGATGGTGATGTCCAGGTCGAACTCACCGGCGGCTTCGGCGAAGATGGCCGCGGGACGGGCGTGCAGGCCAACGCGGCTGGCGATGGTGGCGGTACGTTCGGTCATTTCTGCTCCTTGGAGATCATAAAAGGCATTGTCGGCCGGGAAGGCGGACCTGGAAATCAGGGGCCTGCTCAGACGGTTACGGGAACCTGTTCCACCGTATCAACGGACTTCTTGGTAGCCCAGCGCTTCAGGGCCAGGACCGAGAACGCGGTGACAACGGTGCCCACGGCGATGGCGAGGAGGAACATGAAGAAGTTGTCGATCGCGAAGAAGACGAACACGCCGCCGTGCGGTGCCTTGGAGCCAACGCCTGCCGCCATGGTGATGCCGCCAGTGATGGCGCCACCAAGCATGCTGGCGGGGATGACGCGGAGCGGATCGGCGGCGGCAAACGGGATGGCGCCTTCGGAGATGAAAGAGGCGCCCAGCAGCCAGGCTGCTTTACCGTTTTCGTGCTCGGTGGCGGTGAAGCGTTTTTTGTCCAGCGTGGTGGCCAGGGCCATGGCCAGCGGCGGCACCATGCCGGCCGCCATAACGGCTGCCATGATCTGCCACGGAGCCTGGTTGGCGAGGGTGGCCGTTCCCAGGCCGGCTACCGCGAATGAGTAAGCGACCTTGTTGACCGGGCCGCCCAGGTCGAAGCACATCATGAGGCCCAGGATGACGCCCAGGACAACGGCTGAGGCGCCGGTCATGCCGGACAGCCAGCTGTTGAGGCCGGTGGTGATTGCAGCGATGGGTGCGCCGAGGACCAGGAACAGCAGGCCGGAGGCAACGATCGAGGCCAACAGCGGAATGATGACGACGGGCATCAGGCCGCGCAGCCAGCGGGGAACTTCCCAGGTGCCGATGACGTAGGCAATGTAGCCGGCCAGGAGGCCACCCACAATGCCGCCCAGGAACCCTGCGCCCGTGAAACCGGCCACGGCGCCGGCCACGAAGCCCGGTGCGATACCTGGCCTGTCGGCGATGCCGTAGGCAATGTAGCCTGCAAGCGCCGGGACGAGGAAGCCCATCGAGAGTGCGCCGATCTTGAAGAGCACCGCACCAAGGTAAGCACCCAGCGGGCCGACGGCGTTGTCCGGGTATTCGGTGGGCAGGTTGAAGAGGTTGTTCGTGGTCACGATGGTGTCCGCGAAGTCCGTGATCAGGTAACCGCCCAGCAGGAAGCCCAAGGCGATCAGCAGCCCGCCACCGGCAACGAACGGAATCATGTAGCTGACGCCGGTGAGCAGTGCCTTCTTCAGCTTCTGGCCGATGTGCTCGCCGCCTGCCGTGGACGTGTCCTCGGTGGAGCCGCCCGAACCTGCGGCGACGCGGCGGGAATTGGGGTCTGCTGCTGCAGCGAGTGCTTCCTGGACCATCTTTCCGGGTTCGTCAATGCCACGCTTCACCGGGGCTGTGATGACGGGCTTGCCGGCAAAACGCTCCTTTCCGCGGACATCCACGTCCACGGCGAAGATCACGGCGTCGGCGGCGGCGATGACGGCCGGGTCCAGCGGCTTGGCGCCGGAGGATCCCTGCGTTTCCACCTGGAGGTCAACACCCATCTCCTTGGCGGCGGCCACCAGGGAGTCGGCGGCCATGTAGGTGTGGGCAATGCCGGTGGGGCAGGCGGTCACGGCCACGATGCGCTTGGGCGCAGTACCCGGGGCACCGGCCGTGGCTGCACCCGCTGCGGCGGCAGGTGCCGCGTCGGCGGCGGAAGCGGCGGGCTTGTCTGCCAGGGCGCCGTCCACGAGGGCAACGATTTCCTCGTTGGAGGAAGCGTTGCGGAGGGCCGCCGTGAAGTCCTTTTTGATCAGGGACCGGGCCAGCTTGGACAGCAGCTTCAGGTGCGCCTGGTCTGCTCCGTCCGGGGCGGCGATGAAGAACACCAGGTCTGCGGGGCCGTCCTTGGCGCCGAAGTCCACCTTGGGGTCCAGCCGGGCCATGGCCAGGGTGGGTTCGGTTACGGCAGCGGACCGGCAGTGCGGGATGGCAATGCCGCCCGGAATGCCGGTGGCCGTCTTCTGTTCCCGGGCATAAGCGTCTGCGAAAAGACCCTCAACCTCCGTTGCGCGTCCGGTGGCAGCAACTTTGCTTGCCAGGTGCCGGATCACCGCCTCGGGCGTCGAGCCCAGGTTTTGGTCGAGGTCGACCAGTTCAGTTGTGATGAGCTGGGTCACTGTCAATCCTTTCGAAGGGCCGTGATGGTTACGGCATCCGGGGTTGTTTGCGAGACTGCCGGGACGGTGGACCCCGGCAGGGAGGCGGCGGCGGCACCGTGGGCCACCGCCTGGCGAAGGCAGTCGGCCGGGGCGGCGCCCTGGCCGTGGGCAAGCAGGTAGCCGGCCAGTGCGGAGTCGCCCGCACCCACCGTGCTCACTGCAGTGACCGGTGGATGCGTGGCCAGCCACGCGCCGTCGGCGGTTACCAGGACAGCTCCCTTGGAACCGAGAGTTGCCAGCACAGCTCCCACACCGGCACGGACGACGGCGGCTGCTGCTGTCGCGGCAGCCACCGGATCCGCTTCGAGTTGGTCAGCGGTGGCCGAGGCGAAGCCAGCTGCAGCAGCCAGTTCCGCGAGTTCCTCGGCATTGGGTTTGAGGAGGTCCGGTTTCCCGGAGCCAGGGGTGGTGCCATCGCCGTCGTCGGTGAGGACGGCCGCGAGGGGAGCGCCGGAAGAGTCCACGGCAATCCGGGGTGCGGTGCCGTTGGCGGCCGCACGAAGGCGCCGTGCCACGGTGGCGTAGAAGCCGGCGGGAAAGCCAGGGGGCAGTGAGCCTGCCAGGACCACCCAGCTGGCGTTGTGGGCGCTTTCCAGCAGGAGCTTGATCAGCGCTTCCTGCTGGTCCGCGTCCAGCTGCGGGCCGGGTTCGTTGATCTTGGTGGTCACTCCGCCCGGTTCCGTGAGGGCCACGTTGGTCCGCAGCGGTTCGCCGATGGGCAGGGAAGCGAACGGGACCGACTGCTCGCGCAGGCCCGCCAGGACCGGATCGCTGTCCGCGCCGGGGAGGACGGCCAGGGATTCCAGGCCGGACGCCACCAGGGCCCGCGAAACGTTGACGCCCTTGCCACCCGATTCCTGGCTGACGGAAACGGCGCGCTGGACTTCACCGCGCTCCAGGGGGCCGGGAAGGGCAACGGTGCGGTCCAGGCTGGGGTTGGCCGTGAAAGTGACGATCATACGACCACCACGTCCACGCCGGATTCTTCCAAAGCGGCCGCGAGTTCGGGGCCGGGTTCGCTGTCTGTAATCAAGGTGTCCAGATCTTTCAGGTCGGCGAACTGGACCAGGGTCTCTGTGTCCAGTTTGGAGGAGTCGGCCAACACCACGATGCGGCGTGCCGAGTGGACGAAAGCAGCCTTGACGGCGGCTTCCTCAGGATCGGGGGTGCTGAGGCCGAAGGTTGCATGGATGCCGTTGGTCCCGAGGAACGCGATGTCGGGGCGCATCCGCGAAGCTGCCTCCACCGTTGCCTGCCCCACGGCAACCTGGGTGAGCCCACGGACGCGTCCGCCCAGGATCTGCAGCGCAATTCCGGCGGTGTTGGACAGCTTCCCGGCGATGGGAACGGCGTGCGTGATGGCCACCAGTTCGGCGTGGGGGCCAGGGGAATCCAAACGGTCGACGGCGGTGCGGCGCGACAACATTTCGGCGAGGACTTCGGTGGTGGTGCCGCCGTCGATCAGGACGCTGCCCTGCGCGTTACGGGGGATCAGTGCGAGCGCGGCTTCGGCGATCCGGTGCTTCTGGTCCGGGCGTTGGATGGCGCGCTCGTTGATGCTTTCTTCGGTGGTGCTGAAACGGTCGGCCGCTACCGCCCCGCCGTGGACCCGGCGGAGTGTGCCCGCTGTTTCCAAGGTGGCGAGATCGCGGCGGACGGTTTCGGTGGTGATACGGAAGCGCTCAGCCAGGAGGGTCACGCTGACCCGACCGTTGCCGGTCACAAGCTCGGCAATCTTCTGCTGGCGCTCCTCGGCGAACACGTACCCTCCGTTGCGTAAAGTCCTGAAATCACTGCTGGCTGTGTGCCGGCCGGGGCAGTGCATCCGGCGTGACTGGCATCACATGATGTTGAGTTACTTGACTTTATCTTTGATCATGTTGGTTTGTCAATGGAAACCAACATGAAACAAAGGCTGAAGCAGTGTGTGGCCGGGTTTGGGTCTCCGGGCTGATGAGGCGGCGCCCACGCGCCGGGGGTGGCGGGCATAAAAAGCCGTGCCCGACCAACGTGGTCGGGCATAAAAAAGCCGGGCCTGACCAACCTGGTCGGGCCCGGCTTTTCCGGATTCATTGCGGGGGTGCTGCCCGCCTGCTTGCGCGCTGCCTGTCAGATGCCGCCGTCGCGGCTTTCGTTCCGGGTGATGCGCTCGCCGGTGTTGGGGTCCACCACGGAGCGCGTTTCGCTGACCCGCCGCGTGCGCCCCGGCGAGGCGAGGATGAGGGATGCGATCAGGCCCACAACACCTGCGGCGATCAGGATGTACCCAATCATGGCCTGGTCCACAAAGGGGATCAGGCCGGGGGCAATCGCCCAGGCAAGAATGGCGCCGAGTGCGATGAGGAAGATTGACGAGCCAATTCTCATAATTGCTCCTTAGAAGCCGATTGGTGCGGATGCGCTACTACTAAGCATGCTGTCCGTCCAGCGCCACGCTACCGCGCAATCGGGCGGTATTCAATGAATTCGGGAGCCGTCTTCCTATGGCGCTCGACTGATGCAGGAGTTACCCCTGGTGCTGATGGTGTAGTGCGGAGGATCGCGGCGTCTCTTGCCCGGCACCTGTACTGACCTGTCCTGCCGTGGCACCTGCCCTGCCTTGGCCTCGCTAGGCTGGTGCGATGGAAACTGTGGTGTGGTCCAAACCGGAGGATCAGCGCGCCGGCACCCCCTTGCTGGTGATGATGCATGGCTATGGCACCGATGAGTCCCGCATGGTGCGGCTCTTCGAATTCCTGCCCCCGGAGTTCACCTTCGCTGCGGTCCGGGCTCCCATGGACATTGGTGACCACTATGGCTGGTTCCTGCTGGACTACTTCCTGGCAAACGACTTCGCCGACGTGGTGCGGGTGACCAACTCCGTCCATGACTGGATCAACTCAGTCAGGAGTCAGCATTCAAGCGTGAGCCTGCTGGGCTACTCACAGGGAATGGCCATGGCCAGCACACTGCTGCGCCTGCATCCGGCGTCCTACTCGGCGGTGGTGGGCCTCTCCGGTTTTGTGCTGAACAACGAACTCCTGACGCTGACGGACTCCTTCGAGACCAAGCCGCCGTTCTTTTGGGGACGGGACAAGGCGGACCTGGTGATCAACGAGGATGCCAGCGCCTACACCGGGGATTGGCTCGACGAGCACACCCTGTTGACCGCAAGGACTTACCCCGGGATGGGGCACGCCATGTCCAAGACGGAAATGGCCGACGTCGGCGCGTTCCTGCGCCACTACGTGCTGCGCTGAGGGAAATCACTGCGCACCCGCACCCTGAGAAATCCGTCACAGCACCACCGGCGCGGAAAAACAGTTGCCAGCCTAATTTGTAAGCGCTTACACTCAATTCCGGCCGTCATCGCGGCCTGAAGAGGACGGATGGCGGCTCCGAAGCCATCCGAAGCGCGCGGCGACCCCAACCCGGGTGGCTGACCCAAATCGATGCAACCGACATCCGCGGGTTCCGGTTTGTCCCACAGCACCAACGCGCCCATGATTGAAGAAACGCAATAATCTGCAAGGCCGTGGCCCACCGCAGTGCCGCCCGCCGGAACTTCCCGTCGCCCCTGCACATCAAGCATGGGCAGGCGGTGACCCGTTTCACGCGACCGTCTTCCCGGCTCCCCGCCGCCTGAAAGGAAAATGCACTGCTGATGACTGATAACTCTGCACCTGACGCACCTGTTTCAAAGGCCGGGCCTGCCGCTACGGGAACCACTGACTGGACCGGCGCTGCCGCCATCCTCTTCGACCTGGACGGCGTCCTGACGCCGACGGCTGAGGTCCACGAAAGAGCCTGGCAGGAGTTGTTCGAAGCATTCCTCAGCGCGCACCCACAGGCGCCGGAGTACACGGAAAGCGACTACTTCGACCATATCGACGGTAAACCGAGGTTCGACGGCGTCCGCGACTTCCTGTCCTCGCGCGGCATCACCCTGCCCGAGGGCCCGCTGGACGATGACCCCGCCAACAGCACGGTCCAGGGGCTGGGCAACAAGAAAAACCGCATCTTTAACGACATCGTGAGCGCAGGGGTTGAACCCTTCGAGGGCTCTGTCCGTTTCCTCGAAGCCGTGCTGGCGCGCGGACTCAAGGTCGCCGTCGTCTCCTCCTCCCGGAATGCCCCCTCGGTCCTGGCAGCTGCGGGCCTCAGCGGCAACTTCTCCATTGTTGTTGATGGTGTGGTGGCAGCCCGGGAGGGCCTGCCCGGTAAACCCAGCCCGGCCACGTACGAGTACGCCGCCAGGCTGCTGGAGTTGCCCAGCGAGGACTGCGTAGTGGTGGAGGATGCTGTTTCCGGCGTCCAGGCCGGCCATGCCGGGTCCTTCCACTCCGTCATCGGCGTGGATAGGGGAGCCGGGCGGCAAACCCTTCTCGCTGCCGGCGCCACCCTGGTGGTCAATGACCTCAAGGAACTCTTGCCCTAGGCCTGTTCGGCCCGCCCGGTGTACCGCTGCAACCCCCAGCAGCAGCACATCCGCCTGCAGTACCGGCGCTTCGAACGCCAGCACCACGCCTTAACATCAGCACGCCTTGGCCGGCTCCCCACCGGCTGCCCAGCAAAACGCCAAAGGACCCCAACAGCATGGCTCTCATCACCGCGGACCGCGAACGGTTCCCCAACACCCCCTGGCAGCTCGTGGAAACGCGCCATGAGCAAGGCAGCGCGGGCACCCTGGAAACCCTGTTTGCGCTGGGCAACGGGCACCTGGGGATCCGCGGCGCGCACTGGGCTCCAGCCGATGCCGACCTTCCCGGCAGCTTCATCAACGGCCTGCACGAGATCTGGGACATCAAGCACGCGGAGAACGCCTTCGGCTTCGCCCGGACGGGCCAGCGCATCGTCTACATCCCGGACGCCAACAACTTCACCGTGGTGATCGACGGCGAGGCCCTGAGCCTGGCCGAATCCGAGGTGCTGGAGTACCGGCGGTCCGTCGACTTCGCCACGGGTGCCTACGAGTGCCGGATCCGGTGGCAGTGCCGCTCCGGAGCGACCGTCACCACCACCGAGCGCCGGGCCGTTGGCTTCCGCAGCCGCGGCAGCCTGGGCATTTCGCTGGAGGTTGCCGCGGACCGGCAAGTCTCCCTGGACGTGACCTCCACCGTGAGCAACCGGCAGGACCAACCGGTGGAGGACCACTCCAACCACGACCCCCGCCGCGCAGGCCGGCACGCCGGGCGCGTGCTGCTGCCGCTGCGCCTCGACGGCGGCGACGGTTCGCTCCGGCTGTCATGGGAAGCTGCCGAATCGAAGCAGCGTGTGGGCCTGGCCGTGGACCACTGGACCTCGCCGGGCCACCAGCCGTTCGACACCCTGGTGGACCAGGATGAGAGCAGCGTTCGGTACGTGCTGGCAGCCAGCGCCGACGAGCCTTTCCGGCTGGAAAAGAGCGTCAGCTACGCCGCCGGCCCCGCGGTGCAGGACGACGCCGTGGACGCCGCCGAGGTGGCCGAAACCGGCCTGCGGCCCGTCCAGGACATCTTCGAGGAAAGCGAAGCCCACTACAAGGACTACTGGGCCACCTCCGACATCGTGGTGACGGGCCAGCCTGAACTCCAGCAGGCCATCCGCTGGAACCTGTTCCAACTGGCGCAGGCAACGGCCCGCGCGGATGTTGCAGGCGTGCCTGCAAAGGGCGTGACCGGGTCCGGTTACGAAGGGCATTACTTCTGGGACCAGGAGGTCTACATCCTGCCCTACCTGACGTACACCAACCCGGACGGTGCCCGCCAGGTGCTGGAATACCGGCACGGGATCTTGCCGGATGCCAAGATCCGCGCCAAGGAACTGAGCGTTGACGGCGCACTGTTCCCGTGGCGCACCATCAACGGGCTTGAGGCCAGTGCCTATTACGCCGCCGGTACCGCGCAGTTCCATATCGCAGCGGCCATCGCGTTCGCAACCAACCGGTACCTCTGGGCTACCGGGGACACCAGTTTCCGTGAAGGCATGGGCGCAGAGCTGCTCATCGAAACCGCGCGGATGTGGATCTCTCTGGGCTTCTTCGCCAAGGACGGGCTCTTCCACATCCATGGCGTCACCGGCCCGGACGAGTACACGGCAGTGGTCAACGACAACCTGTACACCAACGTCATGGCCCGCTTTAACCTCCGGGCCGCCGCTGCCCTGGAGCACTCGGGCATCACCCAGGAGGAACGGCAGCTGTGGCAAGCGGCCGCAAACCTGATGCACCTGCCCTTTGACGAACGGATGCAGGTCCACTCCCAGGACAACGACTTCATGACCCTCGAGCCGTGGGACTGGACCACGCCCCGCTCCAAGTACCCGCTGCTGCTGCACTTCCACCCGTTGGTCATCTACCGCCACCAGGTCCTCAAGCAGGCGGACACCGTCCTGGCGATGTTCCTCCAGTGGCAGGACTTCAGTGCGGAAGAAAAGCAGCGCGCCTTCGACTTCTACGACCCGATCACCACCGGCGACTCCACCCTGTCCGCCTGTGTGCAGGGCATCATGGCCGCTGAGGTGGGCTATGCCGGGGAATCACTCAAGCACTTCACGGATGCCGCCTTCATCGACCTGGACGACACGCACGGCAACACGATCGACGGCGTCCATATTGCCTCGACGGGCGGCGTGTGGAGCTCACTGGTCTGCGGTTTCGCCGGCCTGCGGGATCAGGGGCCGCTGCCGTTCTTCGATCCCCGGCTGCCGGCCGAATGGGAAGGGCTGTCCTTCCACCTGCGCATCAGCGGCAGGCTGCTCCGGGTTGAACTGACCCAGGGCGCCATCACCCTGACGGTCAGTGACGGCGACCCGCTGGACGTGGACGTCCGGGGCAGTAAGGTCACCGTGGGCAGCGACCCGGTCCGGGTGGAGCTGGCAGACATTCCGGAGCCGGAGCCCACAGTCTTCCCCACGGGACTTCCGACGGCGGGCATTCCGTTGGTGCGCGGCCGCAACTAAGTGCCGCGGCAGCAGGACGAAGGGGACTGGCGCGGCGGGTGCGCCGCCGCGTCAGTCTCCTGCCGGCGTCGTGCTTTCCATTGCAGGTTCGGTGTCCAGGGGGTGCGCCAACTCGTCGTCCGGCATCCGGGCAACAACGATGGCCACCACGGCCATGATGGGGCAGACGCCGCCGGCCACCGCGAAGATCAGCCAGATGGGCAGGACCTCGGCGGCGGGACCGGCCAGGGCCATGGACACCGGCATCAGGGCCAATGACACAAAGAAGTCCAGGCTGGAAATGCGGCCCAGCAGGTGACGGGGGACGCGCCGTTGCAGCAGCGTTCCCCAAATGACCATGCCCACGCTGCCGGTGGCGCCGAACACAAACAGGGCCGCGGCGATCGCCCAGAAGCTGTCCATGAATCCGACGGCGGCCAGCGGCAGGCTGCCCGCGCCCCACGAGACCATCATCACCGTCAGGTAGCGGCGCGGCAGCCTGAACGAGGCGGTCAGGAGGGAGCCCAGCGCGGCCCCCACGCCCATCACGGCGAGGAGGAAGCCGAACATGCTGGAATCCCCGGCGAGCTGGTCGCGGACCACGAAGGGCAGTAGGACCTCGATGGGCCCGATCAGGAACAGCACCGAGATGCAGGCCCACAGAAGCGTCCAGAGGAGCCACGGAGTCCGGACCGTGTAGCTCACGCCTTCGCGGAGGTCCTGCAGCAGCGTGTTTTTCCGGAGGGCGCCGTGGTCCTGGCCGGGATCCGGTGTTGCCAGCGCGGTGCGGCTGAGGAAATTCAGGACGGCAAACGCCAGCAGATGGCAGACGGCCACCGCAGCGACGGCGTGCGACGGCGACAGCGCCGCCACCACGATGCCTGCCACAGCTGGCCCGGCCGCCTGCTGGAGGACAGGGCGCATTGAACCCTCCATGCCGTTGGCGGCCAGCAGGTCTTCCGCCGGCAGGATGCGCGGGAGGATGGCCGAGTAGGCGGGGAAGAAGAAGGCGGCGCCCATACCGAGCACAAACGCACCGATGGCCAGGTGCCAGATCTGGAGCAATCCGGTCATCGCCAGGGCGGTGATAGTGGCGATGACGGCCAGGTTGGCACCCTCCACGGCAATGATCAGCCGGCGCTGCGGGAACCGGTCGGCGGCGATGCCGCCGGCCAGGACAAACGCCACCAGGCCCACGCTGCCGGCGGCTGCGACGAGGGACAGGTCCAAGGGGCCGCCGCCCAGGTGGATGACCTGGTAGACCATGCCCACGGCCCACATTCCCGAGCCAAAAATCGAAATGGCCAGGGCTGCGATCAGGACCCGGTACTCGCGATGGGCAAACGGTCGCAGGGCTTTGGGGGTGGGCATATCCCCAATACTAGGTCCGGCATCCGGTTTCCGGGGTGGGCACCAAGTACCCGGTTGTGGGCTTGAACGGGGGCGGCTGCTGGGTGGTTCAACCCCAAGCAGCCTTAGTATTGGGGAAGGCCGCATCCGCCGCGGCGAGACTAACAGAGGTGACCATGGCCAAGCGCAGCAATCCCGCAGTCCGAATCGCACAGGAGACGGCCCACAACGCCGTGTTCGATGCCGACGGCAAGCCCAAGCCGGGCGTCCACAACATGCTCCTGAAGGCAGTGGAGATCCAGCGGCCGCTGGTGCTCGCCTACATCCGACGGCTGCAGAAAAAGCATCCCAAAGCCACCGCGGCCCAGCTCGCAGCCATCCTGGAACGGGACTACATCCGGGCGGTAACCGGCGGAGGGGCAGTGGTGGGCGCAACTGCCGTCGTCCCCGGGGTGGGAACCATTGCGTCGCTGGGCCTGTCCGCCGCGGCAACCGTTGGCTTCCTGGAGGCAACGGCGCTGTACGCGACGTCGCTGGCCGAACTGCACGGCATCCGCCTGACCAACCCCGAGAAGGCCAGCACCATGGTGATGGCCATCATGCTGGGCGAGGAGGGCACGTCGCTGCTGAGCACGCTCAGCAGCCAAGCAGCAGGCGGTGCCGGCATCAACACCACCAAGACACTGGGCAGCGTTTTTTCCAAGGCCATGCCGATCTCCGGCTTTGGCGCCGTGCGGAACAAGATCCAGAAAGCCTTCCTCAAGAATCTCCTGAAGCGCCAGGGAACGGCGCTGTTGGGGCGGGCCCTGCCGTTCGGAATCGGCGCGGTGGTGGGTGGAGCCGGTAACCTCATGATGGGACGCGCGGTGGTTTCGAACGCCAAGGAGGCGTTCGGACCGATGCCGGACACCATCCCCGGTGAGCTCACGCTGAACGCTGCAGCTCCCGACCATCACACGCTGGAAGGCAACACACTTGGATCTCAACGCTGACCTAGGCGAATCATTCGGCTCCTGGAAGATGGGAGACGATGCTTCGATATTCCAGCTGGTTACCAGCGCGAATGTGGCCTGCGGGTTCCACGCCGGGGATCCCATCACCATGCTGGACAGCTGCCGCGCCGCCTATGAACTGGATGTGACAGTCGGTGCACACGTGGGGTACCGGGACCTCGCAGGCTTTGGCCGGCGCGCACTGGACGTCAGCTTCGATGAGTTGTTCGGCGACGTGCTGTACCAGCTTGGCGCGCTCGACGGTGTTGCGCACGCCGTTGGTGCCTCCGTGGACTACGTCAAGCCGCACGGCGCCCTGTACAACCGGCTCGTCAACGATGCGGAGCAGGCGTCAGCCGTTGTGGCCGCAGTCAATGCCTACGATCCCGGCCTTCCCATCCTGGGCCTCCCCGGCTCGGAGCTGCTCAAACAGGCCAAGGAAGCGGGCCACCCGGTTTACGTCGAGGCCTTTGTGGACCGCGCCTACCGGGGCGACGGGACGCTGGTTCCGCGGTCGCAGGAAGGCGCGGTGCTGCACGACGTCGACGCAATCGTTGAGCGCGCCGTCCGGCTGGCCACCAAGGGTGAAGTTGTTGCCGTGGACGGGACGGTCGTCAAAGTCCGGCCCGACTCGCTGTGCATCCACGGCGACACCCCCGGAGCCGTCGAAATGGCATCCGGCGTGCGGGCCGGCCTTGAGGCTGCCGGCGTGGAGCTGGAGGCGTTCGCCTAGGCCGTCAGGTTCCGGTCGAATCGGCTCCGGCTGCCATGACTCGAATTCTGATTACCGGAATGTCCGGGGCGGGAAAGACAACTGTGCTGCGCGAGTTGTCCCGGCGGGGCCACAGAACCATCGACACGGATCACGACGGCTGGGTCCTTCCCGACGGGACGTGGGACGAGACCCGGATGTCCGCATTGCTCGAGATGCATATGCCGCTGTTTGTTTCGGGGACTGTTGAGAACCAAGGCGCCTTCTACGATCGGTTTTCCGCTGTTGTCCTGCTGAGTGCACCGGCGGAGATCCTCATCGAGCGGGTCTCTTTGCGGGCCAACAACTCCTATGGACGATCCACAGCCGACCAAGCAGAGATTCTTCAGTTCATTCTTGACGTCGAGCCTTTGCTTCGGGGTGGCGCTACCTTAGAACTCGACGGCCGTCGGCCGGTCTCTGAACTTGCGGATGAACTCGAGCGCCTCATCAGGGTGTCCCCCTGAAGCCCGGCTCGGATGCCATCAGCTGTGCTGCTGAAGTTTTTGGCCGGCGTCGCCCCGCTGTGCCCGGGCGGCCTGCGAACTGAGCCGGACGGCAGTAGATCTTGACCGGCGCCGTGTCAAGCATCGGCGCGGGGATTCACCCGGCGGGTCCAGAATTCCATTCCCGACGTCCCCGGTCCGCATTTCCTAGGTAGTCAAGCCGTGAAGGTACTTCTCCAGGAATGAATCCGCGAGGGAGAAACTTCGGCGGTGCTGGTTTTCACGGAGCTTGTGCCGTTTGAGTCTTCTCCGTGCACTGGCGCCTGACTGGTCTCGGCATGGTCGTGTACTGGCGCCCGGCGCTGGACCGGGCTCGAGGCGTTCACGCTGTCCGTGTTGTGATTGCCGGTGCTCGTGGTTGTGTTCAGGGCGCCGGGGTTGGACCTCGTGTTCGGGCTCTTGTTGCTGGAGTTCTTGGTGTTGGGTTTCCTGGTCCTGGACGTGGTCCTGGTCCTGGTGTTCTGGTTCCTGGTGTTGGGGCGTGTTGGGTGTGGGGTGTTGTTGGGTCCAGGTGGTGGGCCAGGTGGGTGGTTCGTGGTCGGGGTGTTCGGCGGGGTAGTAGCGGCCGGTGGGTGAGAGCCAGCCGGGTGGGTGGTTTTTGGTGGCGGTGGTGGGGGTCCAGGTGGTGTTGTGTTTGAGGTGGTGGTGTTTGGGGCAGAGTTGGTTGAGGTTGTTGATGCCTGTGGTGCCGCCGTGGTGCCA
>NZ_LFQH01000043.1:0-25047 GCF_001238605.1 Arthrobacter sp. ZBG10
GGCGATCAGGGAATGTCCGGAAAGAATCACAACAAACTCCAGGGTGTGGGGATACGGGAAAGCATCGTTGGGGCCGGCCGCCACCCGGCAGCCGGCCCCGACACTTCGAACGGGTCCGGGCTCAGCCCTTGACCGCACCGGCGCTGAGTCCCTGGACCAGGAACTTCTGCACGTAGGCGAACAGGAGCACCACGGGGATGATGGCAATGACGCCGCCGGCGGCCAGGGCGCCGAAGTCGGCGCCGAACTCGCCCAGCAGGTAGCTCAGGCCCACGGGAACCGTGAACTGGTCCTGGCTGCTGATGAACATGATGGCGAAGAGGAAGTTGTTCCAGGCGCTGATGAAGGCGAAGGAACCAACGGCCACAATGCCGGGTTTCAGCAGGGGAAGGACCACCAGCCGGAACGCCTGGATGCGGGTGCAGCCGTCCACCCAGGCGGCCTCCTCCAGCTCCACCGGCACGTTGCGGATGAAGCCGGACATCAGGATCAGTGACAGCGGCAGATGGAACACCGTGTCGGAGATGATGAGGCTCCAGAGGCTGTTGGTCAGGCCCACGGCGTTGAAGATCTCGAAAAGCGGGATCAGCATCATGGCCCCGGGAACAAACTGGGTGCACAGCATGGCCACGAGGAACAGCGTCTTGCCCCGGAACCTGAAGCGTGCCAGGGCGTAACCGCCCAGCAGCGCGATGACCGTTGAGCACAGCAGGCTCATCACGGCCACAAACAGGCTGTTTTTGAAGTAGATGCCGAATCCGGAGCCGTTCCAGACCGTTTCGAAGTGCTCGAAGGTGATGGGCCAGGGGACCAGCGAGGTGGATCCCGTGGGTCGGAACGCGAAAAGCAGCATCCAGTAGAACGGCACAAGGGTGAAGATCAGGAACAGTGCCAGCGGCACGTAGGTCAGGACGCGGTCGATCCGGCGTTGGCGTGCCTTGAGCTTGCTGATGGGCCGGGCCGGTATCGGTTCCGGCGCGATGGCACGGCCGGCGGCATGCGCTTTGGGAAGCAGCGAGGTCACTTGTCATCCTCCTTTGACTTGGTGATGCGCAGATAGACCAGCGAGAAGAAGGTCAGGATCAGGAATGCCACCACGGTCAGGGCGGACCCGTAGCCGAAGTCGCGGTCGTGGATGGCCGTTTGCGCCACATAGAGCGGCAGGGTGGTGGTGGAGCTTGCCGGCCCGCCGCCGGTCAGTGTGTACAGGAGGTCAACGTTGTTGAATTCCCAGACCGCCCGCAGCAGCGTGGCCACCACAACGGCCTGCCGGATATGCGGCCAGGTGATGGACACAAACTTCCGCCAGGTCCCGGCGCCGTCAACGTCCGCGGACTCGTACAGCTCCAGGGACACTGACTGGAGATCGGCCAGGATGAGGATGGCGAAGAACGGGATGCCCTTCCACATTTCGGCGAGCACCAGGGCCCAGAACGTGGTGTCGCTGCCTGCCAGGAGGGACACGCCGTATTCGCCGATGCCCATGTCGGCAAGATAGCGGCCGACGCCGGTGGACGGGTTGTAGATCAGGATCCAGATGGTGGTGGTCAGGATGCCTGACACGGCCCAGGGGGAAAAGACCAGGGATCGGGCCAGCCCGCGGCCGATGAACGACTTGTTGATGAGCAGGGCCAGCGCGAGCCCGAAGACAAACTGAAGCCCCACTTCCACCACCACCCACTGGGCGGTGAAGGAAAGGCTCCGCCAGAACAGCGGGTCCGAACCCATCGCGATGAAGTTCTCGAAGCCGGCAAACCCGTCGTCCCAGGGCTGGGTGACGTTGGAGTGCTGCAGGCTGTAGTAGAAGACGCTGCCCACCGGGTAGACCAGGAACACGAGCGTCAGGATCGCGGCGGGCGCGATCAGGAGGTAGGGGTACAGGCGCCGCGACCTGTTCGCTCGCTTGCGCGGCGTGGCGGCCGGCGGCCTGCCGGGCTTTTGTTTCTGGGCGATCAGGGCCATGGCCTACTTCTTCGCGTGCTTCTGCTGGGCTTTGGTGAGTTTCTCCGCGGACTGGGTCAGGAAGTCCTTCACGGAAAGGTCGCCCTGGAGCACCCGCTGCCACTCCGGAAGCATGTCCGTGGTGGTGATGGAGTTGAACTCGGGCAGGTAGAACGGCTGTTCCAGGACCACGGCCTTGCTGTCCTCAACGGCTTTTACGGAGGCCTGCATGGCCGGGTTTTCGGTAACCCAGGTTTCCTTGGCCACTTCGAGGTTGCCCGGGAGGTAGCCGGACTTCTGGGCCCAGAAGCTGTTGCCTTCATCGCTCATGGTGTATTCAAGGAACTTCCAGGCGGCTTCCTTGTGGGGACTTGCCTGGAACATCGAGAACCCGGTGGTCATGCGGCCGGTGAGAACGGTTTTGCCGTTATCCGCGGGGAACGGTGCCACGGCGCCGATCTTGTCCGCGCCGATGGCGGCAACGTGGGTGGGGTAGGAACCGATGCTGTGGCTGAGCATTGCAGCACCGCCGGCGCCGAACTGCGCCACCATGGTTTTGAAGTCCGCGGTCAGGTCGCTTCCGGCGGTGTCCTTGCCGTAAAGGTCCACGTATTTCTGGGCCGCGGCAACAACTGCCGGATCGTCAAGGGTGGAGGTTCCGTCCTCGCGGAAGAACGTGTCCACGCCGGACTGCGGGTAGACCATCTGGACAAACTGGGAGAAGAACCCGTTGCCGCCGCGGAGGGTATAGCCGAATTTTCCGGCGCCCTTGTCCGTCAGCTTGTCCGCTGCCGTGTAGAAGTCGTCCCAGGATGCGGGAGCCGACAGGCCGGCGTCCTTCATGAAATCGGAGCGGTAGTAGATGACGTCGGCGAGGCTGGTGGCCGGGGTCAGGTAGAGCTTCCCGTCGGGTGAGGCTGCCTTGGAGGACTTGGTCATGGCGGGGGAAATCTTTTCTTCCCATCCACCGTCCTTGAAGTCCTGGTCCAGGGGTGCCAGGGCGCCCTGGGCGACGAGGGCTGAAACGTCCGACGCCTTGGGTGTCACCAGGTCCGGGGTGGCCTTGGTGGCAATGGCGGTGCTGATCTTCTGCATGTAGGAGTCGGTGGGCAACCCCAGGTAGTTGACCTTGATGCCGGGGTTTTTGGCCTCAAACATGCTGATCAGCTTTTTCAGGTTCTCGGTCCGTTCGGGGCGGGTGTCCGTGTCCCATAGCTCCAGGACAACTTCCCCGGAGTCGCTGGCCCCTGTGCTGCCTGAACCGCAGGCACCCAGCCCCAGTGTGGAAGCCATGATGGCTGCCAGGGCTAGTGCTGTCCTGCCCTTGCGGCTCCGGGTCGGGGACTGGGCATTATCCGTACGCTTCATTGCGTTCCTCTCAAGTGGCGATGTGAAGCCGGCTATGTCGTGCTTCGTACATCGTATACTACATACGATACACCTGATATGCTGATGTTTATGGAAAGGAATTTACTGTGACTACGAACGCCATGCAGCCCGGGCCGCTGCTCTCCTCCTCCCGGACGGGTCTCGTTGTTGAAGCCCTTCGGCGCTCGATCCTCACAGGTGAGTTGCCTGCCGGGCAGCCTTTGGTGGAAACGGACCTGGCGCGCAGCTTCGGGATCTCCAAAACGCCTGTCCGGGAGGCCTTGAAGACCCTCGCCGGTGCCGGCCTGGTCACCATGAGCGAGTACAAGGGCGCAACGGTGCGCGTGGTGGACGAAGCGATGGCCCGCAGCATCTTCGACGTCCGGACCCTGCTGGAACCAGTGGCGGTGGCCCGGACCGTGGAGCGCGGGTTCGACGTCGAACTCGCCCAGCAGGCCCTGGACCGGGCCACCTCCTCAGAGGATGAGGCCGAGCGCAGCCTCGCCAACCGCGACTTCCACCAGCTCCTGTATTCCAACTGCGGCAACCCCGTCCTGGTGGACATGCTGGACGGCCTGCGTGAGCAGACTGCCCTCATCTCCGTCAACGCCTGGACCCGGCTGCCCTCCTGGGATTCGGAAGCCGCCGAGCACGCCGAAATCCTCGCCGCAGCACGGAACGGCGACGCCGGCCGGGCCGGCGAACTGGTCCTAAACCACATCCACAGTTTCGAGGTCCGGGCAATCGGACAGATAGTCGGGGGAAAACGATGACGTTCTCTGAGCTCCGCACCGCATTGGCAGATGTAGTTGCCATTCCGGTGACGCCGTACCAGGACGGTGCACTGGACCTGGGCAGCTTCCGGAAGCTGCTGCGCCGGCTGGTCAGCAGCGGCGTCACCACCATCACCCCCAACGGCAACACCAGTGAGTTCTACGCCCTCACTGCCGCAGAGCGCCGTCAGCTGATCACAGCCGCCGCCGAAGAAGTGGGGGCGGAGGCCTTCCTGCTCCTTGGGGTGGGACACGACGTTGCCACAGCAGTGGCGGACGTGAAGGCGGGGGAAGAGGCCGGCATCAGGATGGTTATGATCCACCAGCCGGTCCATCCGCACGTTTCACCGCTGGGCTGGGTGGACTACCACGCGCAGATCGCCTCGGCTGCCCCTGGCGTGGCCTTTGTCCTCTATATCCGCAGCGCCTGGGTGACCCCGGCCATGCTGGTGGAACTGGCAGGCCGGTGCCCCAACGTCGTCGGCATCAAATACGCCGTCCCGGACGTGACGCAGTTTGCCCGGATCCGGGACCTGGCCGGGCCGGACAGGTTTGTATGGATCGCCGGCCTCGCGGAACCGTACGCCCTGTCCTACGCCGTCCACGGCGCCGAAGGCTTCACCTCAGGCCTGGTCAACGTCAACCCACGGCTTTCGTTGGCGTTGCGGGACGCCCTGCGGACGCAGGACTACCCGGCCGCCAGGGACATGCTGGCCAGCATCTCCCGGTTTGAGGAGCTGCGCGCCGAGGACAGCTCCGCCAACAATGTCAGCGTCATCAAGGAAGCCCTGGCCCAGCTGGGTCTGTGCAACCGCACCATCAGGCCACCCAGCCACGAGCTCAACCATCAGGCCCGCACCGAAATCGCGGGGATCCTGTCCGAATGGGGCTGCACCGCTGCGGACCAGAGCCAGCCGATCCACGCAGCGGCAGGAGCCCACGCATGAAAATCACCGGATTCAAGACGTTTATGCAGCGGGTGGGCAACCGGCCGCGGTTGCTCCTGCGCGTCGACACGGATGAGGGCCTGTCCGGCTGGGGTGAAGCGTACAACCACGGACCGGACTGGGCCCTGGTGCCCATGCTGGACTACATGTTCGAGCAGGTTAAGGGCCAGGATCCCCGGCGGGTCGAGTTCCTGACGCAAAAGCTCATCCGGATGGCGCGGTTTCCGCAGGGGGCGCTGGGCCTGGCCGCGATCTCCGCCATCGACCACGCGCTGTGGGACATCGCCGCCAAAGCTGTCAACCTTCCCGTGTACGGGCTGCTCGGCGGTGCCGTCCGGGACAGGGTTGCCGTCTATGCAGGTGTCTACTCGGCGCCAGACCCCGCGGAGTGCAGGGACGTTACAACCGGCCTGAATGAGCAGTTCGGGTTCACCGCCTTCAAGCTCAGCCCGTTCCGGGGCGACATCCATAACCGGCGCTGGGGTGCGGTGGTCAACGAAACGGCGGAGTACTTCGGTGCAGTCCGCGAAGCCTGCCCCGATGAGTGGGACTTCGCGTTCGACGCGCATGCCAAGATTTTCGAGCCGTACCAGGCGGTCCAGCTGGGCAACGCGCTGGCCCCCTACCAGCCGCTCTTTTTTGAGGAACCCATCAGGCCCGAATACTTCCCGGCCTGGCACCGGCTGCGGTCCGAGCTCAAGGTGCCGCTGGCCACCGGCGAAAGCCTGTATTCCAGCAACGAGTTCCTCAGCCTGCTCACGGGCGGGGGAGCCGACATCGTCCAGCCGGACATCTGCGTGGTGGGCGGGATCTCGCAGATGCGCAGGATCGCCACGATCGCCGAAGCGCACTTCACCATGGTGGCCCCGCACAACCCCATGGGCCCGCTGGCCGTGGCCCACAACCTTCACTTCGCCGCCGCCTGCAGCAACTTCTCCATCCTTGAATACAAGCTGGAGGAAACCACCTGGTGCCCCGATCCGTACCTGCCGGTAAACGGGCACCTTGAACTGCGGCCGGACCGGCCCGGCTGGGGGATCGAGATCGACGAGTCCACCCTGGCGGAAGACGACTACATCCACTGGGAACGCACCTTGCCGGTCCGCCCGGACGGGTCGCTCGCCTTCTGCTGAGCCGCCCGCCCGGCCGGGCGGGTCCCCGCTCCAGCCGGGTCAATCCGGCAGGCCCGCCTCCGGTAGCCTGTTGGGATGGAGCGGGGAATAGCCCATCTGGGCGCTGAAGGCATCCTGCTCGCCGGCGCGGGCAGGGCCATCCTGCTGCAGATCGCCAACCCGGCAGTGGGCCACGGTGTGGCCGAGCACAGCACGTTCACGCACCGGCCCATCAGCCGCCTGATGGGCACCCTCACCTACGTCTACGCGGTGGTCTACGGCTCCGAGGAGCAGGTCCGCGAGGTCCGGCGCCGTGTCAACAAGGCGCACGCCCCCGTCCGGCGTGATGCCGACGCATCGGCCAGGGGCTACAACGCGTACGACGCCGATGCGCAGCTTTGGGTGGCCGCCACCCTCTACGACACGGCCTCCGTCATCATCACCGAAATCTACGGCGCGCCCGACGCCGACACCGCCGACGCGATGTACCGCGACTACGCGAAACTCGGCACAGCCCTGCAGCTCCCCGCGCACAAGTGGCCGGCGGACCGGGCCGCCTTTGCGCAGTACTGGGACGGACAGCTTGGCTCGCTGCGGGCCGACGACGCAGCAGTCCGTGTGGGCCGCGGCCTGCTGTATCCGGAGCAGGCACCGCTCTGGTACCGCGCGGTGATGCCGCTGGCCCGGTTCCTCACCGCCGGACTGCTGCCGGACCAGCTGCGGAAAGACTTCGGGCTGCCGTGGAGCGAGGGCCACGAACGGCGTTTCCACCGGACCCTGCGCGCGCTCGCGTTCACCTATCCGCGGCTGCCCCGCCGCCTCCGGCACTGGTTCAAGGACTACTGCCTGGCCAGCCTGGACAAGCCGCAGACCGGTAAACCAAGCCCCGGTAAACCAAACCCCGGTAAACCAAACCCTGGCAACCCAAAACCCCGTGACCCGAAAAAGCAGGAACACCGTGCGTAGTGCCACCACCGTTGAGCAGCGGATCGACGCGAGGGCACGCCGGTTCCTGGCCACGGCGCCTGCCGGCGGTGCCCGGTCAAAACTCACCGAGTTTGTGGTTTTTGGCCTCAAGCAGGGCTGGGCCTGCATCTTTGGTGCCGCGCTTTTGGTGGTCCTGATGGCGGCCCGGCTCTGGTACCCGGAGAGCGTGGGACTGGCCAGGAACGACTTCCTGACACTGGCCGCCGTCGTTATCCAGATCCTGATGGTGGCCTTCCGGCTGGAAACCCTGCGGGAGTTGCGTGTCATCATCCTGTTCCACCTGGTGGGAACGGTGATGGAGCTCTTCAAAACGGACGTTGGCTCGTGGGCCTATGAGGTGGAGGGTGGGCTGCGGATCGGCGCGGTGCCCCTGTTCAGCGGCTTTATGTACGCGGCCGTGGGCTCCTACATGGTGCGGGTGTACCGGCTGTTCGACCTGAAGTTTGCCAACTACCCGCCCCGCTGGATCACGGCGCTGCTGGGCATTGGCATCTACGCGAATTTCTTCACCCACCACTACATCTGGGACCTGCGCTGGCTGCTGCTGGCCGCCGTCGTGATCATTTACGGCCGCTGCGTGATGCATTTCCGGGTGTTCCGCCGGGAGTTCAGGATGCCGCTGGTGCTCTCCTTCCTGCTGGTGGCGCTGTTCATCTGGGTCGCGGAGAACATCGCCACCTGGTCCGGTGCGTGGCTCTACCCCAGCCAGGTGGACGGCTGGCAACCCGTGGGCCTGGAAAAGCTGGTGTCCTGGTTCCTGCTGATGATCATTTCGGTGGTGCTGGTGGCCTGGGTGTACAAACCCCAGCCGCCCGCCACGGCGGGCAGCGACGCCCCTGCCCCGAAGATGTCGCTGCCCTGACGCCCCGTTCCCGCGGCGTCAGCCCCGGGCCGCCAGGAGTCCGCGGCTGTACTGGCTGGCGGGACGGTCCAGGCCGAAGTGCCCGCGGAGGGTGGTGCTGGTGTACTCGGTGCGGAACAGGCCACGGGCCTGCAGGATGGGGACCACTTCGTCCGCGAAGGCGTCGAAGCCTCCCGGCAGCCACGGCGGCATGATGTTGAACCCGTCCGCGGCGCCCTGTTCAAACCAGCGCTGGATCTCGTCCGCCACCTGGACCGGAGTGCCGGCAAAGACGTAGTGTCCGCGGGCGCCGGCATACCGGTGCAGGACCTCCCGGACGGTGGGCTGTTCCCGGCGGATGACGTCAAGGACCAGCTGGCTGCGGCTGCTGGCCAACCCTTCCGCCCCGGCCAGCAGATCCGGCGGGAACGGCTGGTCCAGGTCCGCGCCTGACAGGTCAACCCCCAGGAGGTTCCGCAGGATGCCCAGCCCGTATTCAGGCTGGGTAAGCTCATCGAACTCCTGCTTGAGGGCTTTGGCTTCTGCTTCCGTGGAGCCCAGGTAGGGGCTGATGCCGGGCAGCACCAGGAGCTGGTCCGGGTCGCGGCCCAGGGCTGCCGCCTGGGCTTTGATGTCGGCATAAAACGCCTGGCCGCTGGCAAGGCTTTGATGCGCGGTGAAGACGGCTTCGGCGTACCGGGCTGCAAACGCGGTGCCTTCGGGGGACGAACCGGCCTGGACGTGCACCGGCCGGCCCTGGGGGGTCCGGGGCGTGTTTAAGGCGCCGGCCACGCGGAAGTAGCCGCCCTCATGGTCAATCGCGTGGATCCGTGACGTGTCGGCGAAAACCCCGGTACCGGCGTCGGCCACCACCGCGTCATCCTCCCAGCTGTCCCATAGCTTGCCTGTGACCTGGACAAACTCCTCGGCCCGGGCGTACCGCTCGGCGTGGGGCGGATGCTGGTCCAGGCCGAAGTTTTGGGCCGCCCGTTCCGCGCCGGTGGTGACGATGTTCCAGCCGGCCCGGCCGCCGCTGATGTGGTCCAGCGAGGCGAAGAGCCGGGCGGCGTTGTACGGTTCCAGGTAGGTGGTGCTGGCGGTGCCGATCAGGCCGATCCGTTCGGTGGCCACCGCGATCGCTGACAGCCAGGTGAACGGTTCGATCCGGAAGCGGGTGGCGAACCGGACGTTGCTCTCCAGCGCCGGGCCGTCCGCGTAAAACACGGCGTCCAGCTTGGCCCGCTCGGCCCGCTGCGCCAGTTCCTGGTAGAACCGGATGTCCAGCAGCCGGTCCGTGGCGGATTTCGGGTGCCGCCAGGCTGCCTCGTGGTGGCCGCCGGGATAAATAAAGAGGTTGAGTTTGAGCTGCCGGCCCATTACAGCGCCGCCCCCACCGAGGCGAGCACGGGGGCAGTGGTGCCGGCGTATTGGTTGGCCGGGCGTTCCAGGCCGTAGTGCTCCCGCAGCGTGCTTCCCGTGTACTCGGTCCGGAACAGGCCGCGCTCCTGCAGGATGGGCACCACCTGGTCCACAAACGTTTCCAGGCCGGACGGCAGGACCGGGGGCATGATGTTGAAGCCGTCCGCAGCGACACCGTCGAACCATTCCTGGATGGCGTCCGCCACCTGGACAGGGGTGCCGGTGAAGGTCCGGTGCCCCCGGCCGCCACCCAGGCGCCCGATCAGCTGGCGCACGGTGAGGCGTTCGCGCCGGGCCAGCTGCACGATCAGGGTGTACCTGCTCTTGGCGCCCTCGATCTGGTCCTCGCTGGGCAGGTTGTCCGGCAGTTCCCGGTCCAGGGCCAGGTCCTCGGGCGCCACACGAAGGGTTTTAGCCAGCTGGAGCCGGGCGTACTCCGGCTTGATCAGCCGGTCCAGCTCACGCTCCAGCTCCAGCGCCTCCGCCTCGGTGGCGCCGATGAGCGGGACGATGCCGGGAAGGATTTTGATGGCGTCCGGATTCCGTCCTGCCGCGGCCGTCCTGGTCTTGAGGTCCGCGTAGAACGCCTGCGCGTCGGCAAGGGTCTGGTGGGCGGTGAAGACGGCGTCCGCGTACCGGGCGGCGAGGTCCTTGCCGTCCTCGGAGGAACCTGCCTGCACAATCAGCGGGTGCCCCTGCGGTGGGCGCGGCACGTTGAGCGGGCCGCGGACCTTGAAGTGGCTGCCGTGATGGTCGATCACGCGGATCCGCTCCCCGTCCCCCCACACGCCCTCCGCCTTGTCGGCGACAACAGCGTCGTCGTCCCAGCTGTCCCAGAGCTTCCTTGCCACCTCGATGAACTCAGCAGCCCGCTCGTACCGGACGGCGTGGGCGGGCTGGTCATCCACGCCGAAGTTCCGGGCCGCGTCCGGTCCGGCGGTGGTGACCACGTTCCAGCCGGCCCGCCCGCCGCTGGCCCAGTCCACCGAGGCGAAGCGGCGGGCCAGGTTGTACGGCTCGTTGTAGGTGGTGGAGGCGGTGGCAATCAGCCCGATCCGTTCGGTGGCGCCGGCAATCGCGGTGAGGAGGACCGTGGGTTCCAGCTTGCCGGCCGGCCGACGGCCCACCTCGCCGAACAGGACGGGGGAGTCGGCGAAAAAGATGGAATCAAGCTTGCCGCGCTCGGCCGTGCGGGCCAGCTTCCGGTAATGCTCCACATCGGTGCTGGCCAGGGGGTCGCTTTCGGGCAACCGCCACGACGCTTCGTGGTGGCCGGTGCTCATCAGGAAGGCATTGAGGTGAAGCTGGCGCTGCGGGGATCCGGGGCTGGAACTCATGGGGTACTCCTTGGGAAGATGGAAGGCTGGGATTTCAATGGCCGACGGCGGCTGGTGCAGCAGGCGTGGTGGGCTGGGCACCAGGTGCGGGGACCACGCCCAGCGCGGCGAGGAGGTCCCGACGCAAGGCTTCGTGCCCGGCGGCGTCGGCCGCCGAACCAACGTCCGGCGAGACAGTCCGGACGGTGGCCACCCGGCCGCTGTCCAGGACCACGATCCGGTGGGCCAGGGCAATGGCCTCGTCCACGTCGTGCGTGACCAGCAGGACAGCCGGGCGGTGCGCGGCCACAAGGTCCTGCAGAAGCCCGTGCATCCGGATGCGGGTGAGGGCGTCCAGGGCGCCGAACGGTTCGTCGGCCAGGAGCAGCTGCGGTTCCCGGACCAGGGACCGGGCCAACGCCACCCGCTGCTGTTCGCCGCCGGACAGCTCGTGCGGCCAGGACTTTTCCCGGCCGGCGAGTCCCACTTCGGCGAGTGCCCTGCGGGACCGTGCCTCGGCGTCGTGCTCCCGCAGACCCAGGGTGACGTTGCCCAGGACGGTGTCCCAGGGCAGCAGTCTCGAGTCCTGGAAGACCACGGAGACCCGGTCCGGGACGGTGATGACACCGCTGCCTCGGACGTCGTGGTCCAATCCGGCGAGGGCGCGGAGCAGGGTGCTTTTGCCGCAGCCGCTGGGTCCCAGGAGGGCCACGAATTCGCCGGGGGCGATGTCAAGGTCCACGCCGTTCAGGACGCCCTTGGGACCGAAACTGCGGATCAGGCCGCGGACGGACACTGCCGCCCGGGAGTCCGCGGATGCCGCGGATCCGGAAATGGGAGGGGCGGTACGGGTCAGCCCGCCAACGTGCGTTGCCATGAGAGTGCCTTTCGTTCGATGAAGCGGACGGTGCCGTCGGACAGCAGGCCCAGGATGCCGTAGACGGCCAGGCCCAAAACGATGATGTTGGTTTGGCCGTAGGTGCGGGCGAGCTCCATCATGTAGCCGATGCCGCTGGTGGCGTTGATCTGTTCCACCACCACCAGGGACACCCACGCGCCGGTGACCGCGAAGCGCAGCCCCAGGAAGAATCCGGGAAGGGCGCCGGGCAGGACCACCCGGCGGATGAAGCCGGCCCGGCTCAGGCCCACGGTCTGCGCCAGTTCCACATAACGGAGGTCGATGCCCCGCAGGGCGGCGTGCGTCTGGAGGTAGACCGGGACGAAAACGCCAAGCGTGATGGTGAGGACCTTCATGGTCTCGTCGATCCCGAACCACAGGATCAGGAGCGGGATCAGGGCCAGGCCGGGGATTGCCCGCTTGATTTGGACGGGCCCGTCGATGAGCGCCTCGCCCACACGGCTGAGCCCTGCGAGCAGGGCCAGGACCGCACCCACCAGCGTGCCGAAGAACAGCCCCAGCAGGGCGCGCTGGGCCGAGATGGCCAGGTTTTCCTGCAGACGCCCGTCGGCCAGCAGCTCACCTGCGGTGGCCACCACCGTCCATGGCTCGGACAGGATCCTGGGGTCCAGCAGGCCCGTTGCCGAGCCGGCGGTCCAGAGCAGCAGCAACGCCGAGGGGCCCAGCAGCCAGGCGAGTCGCCGTCGTCGCCCGGGTCCTAACCTTTTGCCGGTAGGCCGGACGTCGTCGCGGCCGGCGAGGGCGGGGTCCTGGTGGGGTTCGACGGCGGGGCGTTCCAGTACGGGGGCGGCGCTCACTGGGTGCCTCCCTTGGCAGCTTCGGCGAAGGCAGTGCCTGCGATCGCTTCGAAGCGGGTGTCGTAGAGGTCAGCGGCGTTGAGGTGCGGTTTTTTCTGCTCCCGGGACAGCAGGTCAATCGTTTGCTGGTGCCTGGCGATGGCTTCGGTCCAGGAAGTGGGGACGTCCCGCCGGCCGGCTGCGTCGATCAGGTACTGGCCGTCCGCGGCGGACAGGCCCTGGTCCTTGATGTAGTAGCCCTCGAGCCATTCCTTCGGGTGGTCCTCGACCCAGCGCTGGGCTTTGCCCCAGACCTCCGCATACTTGGCCAGGGCTGCTGCCTTGGCGGGGTCGGCCAGGACGGTGGCGGGCGAATACAGGTGGCCGGGGTCGTCGCGAAGGCCGTGGCGGAGGGTACTGGCACCGTCGGCGCCGTACTTGGCCAGGTAACGCTTGATCTGGACACCGCCCAGGGGGGCCGCGTCCACCTGCCGGCTGGACAATGCTGAGGAGTAAGCGTCGCCGTTGCTGGGCAGTTCCACCAGTTTGACGTCGTCCTGGGCCAGCCCTGCTTTTTCCAGGATACGCAGCACCAGGGCGCCCTGGGCCTGCCCGGGGCTGTACGCCACCTTTTTGCCGCGGAGGTCTTCCAGCTTTTTGATGCCGGATTCCGGTGCAATACCCAGTTCGTAGAGCGGATGGTTCACCGCATCCTGCCGGTAGGCACTGGCGATGATGCGGACGTCCAGGCCGGTCCAGGTTGCATGGATGGGCGGGATGTCGGCCACAGAGCCCACATCCAGGGCGTTGGCCCGGAAGGCTTCGGTGGTTTGCGGGCCGCCGGAGATGTTGGCGAACGCTACGTTGATGCCCTCCAGCTCTTTGCCCAGTCCTGACAGTTCCAGGGCCACCTTGATGCTGGGATCACCCACGGTGATGGTGGTGCCGGCCGGGACCGACGTTTCCAGCGGCGCGAACGACACCCGGTCAGAGGGCTGGTTGCCGGCAGTGGCGGCGCCGCCGCAGGCAGTCAGGAGGCCGACGGCTGGAATCGCCAGGAGCGCGGCGAGGGCGCGGCGGCGGGTCAACGGGCGCCGGGAGATACCCAGCGGCGGCGGGGAGGGTGTCAAGGACATGGTGTGCCTTTCGGGGACGAGGGCTGGAAATTTGGGTCAAAAACAAGGGGAACCGCAGGTTTTTGGGTGCGGCAAACCCGCCCGGCGGGGCAACCGGGTTGTGCCGGATAGGGCTGGGTTACGAACTGCGCAGACCCTGGCGGCCGACCAGGGAAACCGGAGAAGAGAACCGCTGGAGAACGGTCCGCACGGTCAGGGGCTGCCTGTTGGGTTTGCCTGCCGGCGTTGGCCTGCCGGATTTACTCCGTGAGGTTTGCTCTGCCGGATTTGCCAGTGGGACGTCGGCGGGCGGATCGGGAAGGCCGGGCGGGGCCGCTAGGCGGAGATCAGGAGGCCGGACACATTCGACGCCGGCTGCCGGTGGACGACAGACACCACGACTGCCGCCGGTAGTGGGTGGACCGCCGGAAACCAGGCAGCGGGGTGCGGAAAAACGGCGAGGCGTGGCTGCTGCCGGGTGCGGTTGTGATGGTGCCTGGCAATCGGTCCTCCTTTGTCGCTTCCTTGCTTCCGGTACACCTTGGGACCGGCTGTTCCAACACTTAAGCACGGTTCAGCAGGCCTTGGCCAGCATGCTGCAATGGAGGCGAAACGGGAGGAAACGCCGCTTCTTATTGCGCCATCGGGAGGGCTCTGACGGCAATCGGGCGCCACGGACCGCAACGCGGGTTCATGTGACTGGCGGCCTGCGCCTGAGCTTTCGAGGGAAACGTGCCGGCTTGCGGAGATCAGCCGGCCGATGGGATCTAGCCCGTCTTGCGGCCTGCGCCTGACCTTTCGAGGGAAACGTGCCGGCTTGCGGAGATCAGCCGGCCGATGGGATTTAGCCCGGCTTGCGGCCTGCGCCTGACGTTTCGAGGGAAACGTGCCGGCTTGCGGAGATCACCTGCCCGCGAGGTCTACCCTGGCTGGCTGCCGGCCCCTGTACGGACCTGCTCCCTGGCCCGCTCGACGATTTTCTCGGTCACGGCCCACGATGCCAGGAGCTTCAGGGCCTCTTCCGACGGGCTGCCGGGGACGGCAGGGTAGACGGTCAGGGTGTGGCCTGGGTCTTCACCCAGGTCCAGGACCTGGTAGTCCAGTTCGAGCAGCCCTACCACCGGGTGCTGGAAGAATTTGGTGCCCGAGTAGTGCCGGCGGACGTTGTGCGCCGCCCAGCGGGTGCGGAACTCGTCACTTTGCATGGACAGCTCACCCACCAGTTCGGCGATGCCCTTGTCGTGCGGGGCGCGGCCCGCGTCGCGGCGGAGGATGGCCACGTTGACGTTGGCGGCCCGGTCCCAATCGGTATAAAAGGTATGGGCGCGGGGGTCCAGGAAGATGAACCGCGAGTGGTTGGCCGGGCGGGACACCCCGCGGTACAGGTCCGCGTAGAGGGCGTAGCCCAGGGTGTTGGCAGCCACAATATCCATCCGGTTGTTGCCGATGAACGCCGGCGCTCCGGTGATGGTGTCCAGCAGGTGCTGCAGGACCGGGCGGACCCCGGCGGGAGCCGTTCCCGCAGGACGTTTCCGGCCCGACGGGGTGGCGGCACGGGCCAGGTCGTAGAGGTGGTCGTGCTCGGCGCGGTCCAGTTCCAGCGCCCGGGCAATGGAGTCCAGGACGCTGTCCGAGACGCCGCTGAGGTTCCCGCGCTCCAGCCGGGTGTAGTAATCGACGCTCACTCCGGCAAGCCGGGCCACTTCCTCGCGGCGCAGGCCGGGCACCCGCCGGCGGCCGCCGTAGGATTCCACGCCGGCCTGTTCGGGGGTGATGCGGGCACGGCGGGATGCCAGGAACGTCCTGACCTCGGCTCGGTTATCCATAGGGACACGTTACGACGGAACGGCAGGCCCTAGGGAGGGTCTGCTGGAACCCGTTACAGCAGGGCCCTCGCTAGGATTTGCGGAGGGTTGTTTGATGGTGTGGTGCCCAATCGATTCCCCTCCACCTTGCCGCCGTCGGCCGGTACTGTCCCGGCTACGCTGGTGGCCACGGTGATTTTCCTGACCGCTGTGGCGCCCCTGGCTACGGACATGTACGTGCCGGCGTTCCCGCGGGTTGCCGGCGAGTTCGGAACCACAGCGTCGGCCGTGCAGCTGACGCTAACCACCTTTTTCGCCGGCATGGGCCTTGGCCAGCTGGTGGGCGGGCCGTTCAGCGACCAGCGAGGAAGACGCCTGCCGCTGGTGGCGGGCACCATCCTGATGACGCTCGCTTCGATCGCCTGCGCCCTCTCACCGGACGTGGGCATCCTGGTGGCCGCCCGCTTCCTGCAAGGTTTTGGCGGTGGCTGGGCCATGGTGATCGGCCGCGCCGTGATTGTGGACCTGGCCCACGGCCCGCAGCTGGTGCGGGTGCTCAACGTGGTGATGGGAATCGGCGGCGTGGCACCGATCATCAGCCCGCTGCTGGGCGCCGTCATCCTCCAGCTGACGGGCTGGCGCATGACGTTCTGGACCCTGGCAGCGCTGGGTATCCTGATGGCCCTGTGTGCTTTGCTGATTGTGCCGGAGTCGATGCCGCCGGAAAAGCGGCATGCGGGCGGGCTGGGCGAATTCGGCCGGGCGGCGAAGGTGGTGCTGTCCAACCGCCGCTTTGTTGGCTATGTGGTGGTGGCGTCGTCGGCCTTTATTGCGTTGTTTGCTTATGTGGCCACGTCCGCCTTTATCCTGCAGAACATGAACGGGCTCTCCCCGGTGGCCTACTCGGTGGTTTTCGCCGCCAACGCCGGCGGGATGACCATCGCAGCCCTGGTCTCCGCACGCCTGGCAGGGCGGGTGTCCACGCGGAAAGTGATCCTCACCGGGCAGGTCATCGCGCTCGCCGCGGGCCTGGCCATGCTGGCCGGCGCGCTGTGGTGGGGAACCCCGCTGCTGGTGGCGATGGGCAGTTTTTTCGCACTCATGGTGGCGCAGGGCCTGATCAACACGAACGGCGGCGCCCTCGCCTCCGCCGAAGTCCCCAGCCATCCGGGCACCAGTTCCGCAGTGCTGGGCCTGGTGCAGTGGACCACGGCAGGGGTGGTGGCGCCCATCGCGGGGCTGGGCGGCACCGGCACTGCAGTGCCCATGGCTGCGCTCATGATCGGCGGGGCGCTACTGTCGCTGTTCGGGCTCCTGGTCCTGGCCCGCCAGGAAGCACGCCCCGACACCGGCCGGGACGCCCGCCGCGACAGCCATCCCGACGCCGGTCCCGGAAACCTTCAACAGAACGGAGCATCAACACCATGAGCACCATCGCCATCATCGGCGCCGGCAAAGGCCTGGGCCTCGCGGTTGCCCGGCGCTTCGGCCGGGAAGGGTTCGCAGTGGCCCTGCTGGCCCGAAGCCAGGACAACCTGGACACCCTCACCGACACCCTCTGGACCGAAGGAATTCACGCTGTTGGCTTAACCGCTGACGTCCGCGATCCCGGGTCCCTGCAGGTGGCGCTTGACCGTGCCGCCTCAGCACTGGGGCCGGTGGAGGTGCTCCAGTACAGCCCCGTTCCCGCCCCGGAATTTATGCTTCCGGTCCTGGACACCGCAGCCTCTGACCTCGTGGGGCCGGTAGAGTTTTCCATCTACGGTCCCGTCACCGCAGCACGCCAGGTCATCCCCGGCATGCGGACTTTGGGCGGCGGAACTGTCCTTTTTGTCAACGGCGCCAGCGCGGTCAGGCCCAACGGGGCAGTTACCGGCACCTCCATCGCCTTCGCCGGCGGGAGTGCCTACGCGCAACTGCTCCACGATGCCCTCGCCCCGGAGGGAATCCACGTGGGCCAACTGATCATTCCCCGCGGAATCGGTGGGGGAGACCCCACGCACCACCCCGACGCAATTGCCGAAACCCTTTGGCGGATGCACTCGGAGCGCGGGGACTTCCGGACGTTCCTGGCACCGCTCGAATAACAGGGCAGAACCGAAGATCCAATAACTGAACACCCTCCAGTTTTTATCCCCAACACCACAGGAGAATCATGACTACCGTCAAAGCTTTTGCCTCGCCGTCCGCCACAGGTGACCTGGTGTCCACCACCATTGAGCGCCGCGAAGTGGGTGCCCACGACATCCTGATCGACATCAAGTTCGCCGGCATCTGCCACTCGGACATCCACACCGTCCGCGGTGACTGGGGACCCCAGCAGTACCCGCTGGTTCCCGGCCACGAAATCGCCGGCATCGTCACCGAGGTTGGCTCCGCCGTAACCAAGCACGCCGTGGGCGACCGCGTCGGTGTTGGCTGCATGGTCAACTCGTGCCGCGAGTGCGTCAACTGCCTGAAGGGCGAAGAGCAGTACTGCCTCAAGGGCAACGTTGGCACGTACGGTGCTGTTGACCGCGACGGATCCATCACCCAGGGCGGTTACTCCACCCACGTTGTGGTCACCGAGGACTTTGTGGTCCGCATTCCCGAGGGCATCGACCTCGACGTGGCCGCGCCGCTGCTCTGCGCAGGCATCACCACCTTCTCCCCGCTGCACCACTGGGGTGCCGGCGAAGGCAAGAAGGTGGCAGTGGTTGGCCTGGGCGGGCTGGGCCACATGGCCGTCAAGATCGCCGCAGCCATGGGTGCCGAAGTAACGGTCCTTTCGCAGTCCCTGAAGAAGCAGGAAGACGGGCTGCGCCTGGGCGCCCAGCACTACTACGCCACCAGCGAGCCGGAGACGTTCGAGAAGCTGGCAGGGTCCTTCGACCTGATCATCAACACCGTCAGCGCTTCGATCGACATCAGCTCCTACCTGCAGCTGCTGTCCCTCGACGGCGCACTGGTCAACGTGGGTGCCCCGGCTGAACCGCTTCCGGTGAACGCGTTCGCCCTGATCGGCGGACGCCGGTCCTTCGCCGGCTCCATGATCGGCGGCATCCGCGAAACCCAGGAAATGCTCGACTTCTGCGCCGAACACAAGATCGGCGCCGAGATCGAGGTCATCGCGGCCGACAAGATCAACGAGGCGTACGAGCGCGTCCTCGCCTCCGATGTCCGCTACCGCTTTGTGATCGACACTGCCACCCTCTAACCCAGGAGTTGCGCGACGGCGGCCCGGTTCCCTTTGGTACCGGGCCGCCGTCGTCCGTTAGCCTGAGGTGCCCTTTTGTGACCGGCCGCAACGGTTGGGCGGCAATGACCTGGAGCCGGGTCCGGAACGGAGCCGCAGTTCCACAATGGGAGAACAGGTTCTCCCGTTCTCTGGAGGGTGAAATGAAAAGGTCCGGCGGGTTGTTCCCCGCAATGATTCTGATGGGTGTGGCGCTCGCGGGATGCGGCCTGCAGGGCGGGACGCCAACGTCGACCCTCCCCGTAGGGATACCGGTGCCGCCGAGCGTCGAGGCCACCTCACCGCCCGCCGTTTCGCCTTCCGCCACTGCCCCGTCCATCACTGCCCCTTCCACCACGGGCCCCTCAACTACCACGGCGCCTTCAACTACATCCCCTTCAACCAGCACAGCCCCGAGGGCTTCCTTGAAGACGTTTACGACGGCGGACGGGCAACTGGCGTTCGACTATCCGGAGGCGTGGAGCGTCCGGGATCCGGCAGGTGAACTGCCTGAGGGTGGCGGGGCCTTTGCGGAAGTCACCAATAAGTCCGGTAAGCCGCTGGCCACGCTGCGGACAAACATGGCAACGGGCTCCACCTGTCAGGAAAAGTACCCGTACGAGGTGCTGGAGCTGCAGGAACTTCCCGTGCTGGCTCGGAACGGTGTTAAGCCGAGGTTTGTTTTCGAAACCAGAGGCGATGCTGAAGCAGCGGGACCGGCTGAGACCCCGGCCGCGGCCTATGGCATCACCACAGTGCCGGCGGCCACGGGTGACTCAGCGTGCCCCATCTTCCACTTCTTTACCTGGCCGCCAACCGCCGCCATGTTCGGCGCCTTTTTCAACCCGGACAACAACGTGGTGCCCGGCGCCGCGGGTCTGCCCTATCTGGAACAGGCCCGGAAATACATGGACACCACCGAGTACCAGGACATCCGGCGGATGATCACCTCGCTACGGCCTGCCGCGCCGATGCCCAGCAGCATTCCACCATCCCCGTCCGCCGCCGCAACGAATAACTGACATGAACTACTACACACCGGCGGCGCAGGAACGAGCCCTGGATGCCGCACATGCAGCAATGGAGAAAGTCCTGGACGGCATGCTCGAACCGTTGAGCCGGCACGCCCTGAACGCGAGGTGGAACCAGGCCTGCGAGGCCATGGCGAAGTACCTCGACGCAAAGGACAACGGCGAGGAGTAGCCCACCTGCCCTGGCTGCGGCTCCGGCCCGGCCGTGGCTCAATGCGGGCCGTGGCTCCGTCCGGCCCGTGCCTCCGGCCCGTGTCTCCGGCCGGGACCGGCTAGGACTCCGACCCAGCGGGCGGGTCCTCCCTGGTGAGCTGGTCCCAGTCGGTCACCACGGGAATCAGGTCGCCCGCAGCCCACAGCGGCAGTTGGCTCTGAAAATGAGGGTGGTGGGGGTTGCCTGCTGCCCCGAAGGGAACAATCCACCGGCTTCCAGCCCTGTCTGACAAATCCCACACGTAACGGGCCACAGGTCCCCGGAAGGATCCGTCGCTGAGTCCCGGCAGGCTCTCGGTGGAGAGCACACAACTGGTGTCGCCGGAGAGCTGCGTGGGTGCGGTACCGGGTGGCACCGCGCCGCTGGCAGGGTAGTCGGCCAAGGCGTGCAACGGCAGGACTGTGTGGTTGGCACCCCAGGGACCGGCGGCAGGGGCTGCCGCTGTTTCCTCCAGGGCCTGGCGGGCCGCGGCGGCGACGTCGATGCCAAAGTGGGTGCCGTCCGCGAGGACAGTTTCCAGGGCGAACCCCACCCGGGCCACCGGGCTCAGCCAGGGCGAGAAGAGCGCCGAATAACCGGAGGGTTCAGCCAGCGGAGCAAGCTGCGGGGCCCTGGCCAGTGCCAGCACCAGTGCCGAACGCCATCCGGCCAGGCTTCCCGCCACGGAACTCGCTGCGTCCATCTGCCCATCCCAGCCCAGCAGTTGGCGTCGAAGGGCAGCGGCCGGCCCGGACAGCGGCAGGTCCGCGATGCACAGGTCCGCCAATACTGTGCGAAGGGCGGGCCACGAGCCCAGGCGGGTGTCCAGGTGGATACGTTGCATGTGGTCCGCATTCAGACCGGCGTGCGGCCCGGCCCCGGATATTGGCCCAGTTCCTGACCCGGGCCCGTGCACTACTCCGGTCCCTGGCCCTGGCCCGGGCCCGTGTTCTGCCCCCATTCTTGCCCCGCCGCCCTGGTCAGCCGCGGCCTTCTCCAGCAGATGGCGGATGCGGTGGGCCCGGTGTGCGGGGGCAAACTCCAGGCCGGTCAGGCTGCCGCCGCCGGATTCCCGATCGTTGGCATGCACGGCCAGCCTGGTCACGGCCTGCCGTGGCAACTTCACCCACTTGCCGGTCCATTGATGCTCCGGCAGCCAGCCGGGTACGGGGTGGGAGCGGTTGCGGGCGTCGCGGACAGGGACCCTGCCGGCCACCAATTGCCGGACGTTCCCGGCACTGTCGGCCGCGAGCACACAGTTCACGGGCTCAACCCACTGCTCCAGGGCTTTTTCCACATCTGCCGCGGAGGTGCTGCGTAGGAGCGGCAGCAGAGCCTCGAAGCCCAGGGACCGCAAAACCCGCGATGGCATCCGCAAACTCAGAGCCCCGCCGTCGGCCACGCCGGAAATGACCGGACCGCGCAGTGTCTCCACAACGTCCACCGAATCCGATTCGCCGCCACGGACCCGAATGATTTCCTGATGGCTGCTGACCACAGGTTCCCAGCCGTCGGGACCCAGCGCCTGCGTGGAACTGCCGTGAGGGCGAAGTTGCTCGTGGAAGAGATCCTGATAGTCAGCCATGGCGTTGGTGACAGCCCATGCTGCCTTGCCGGCGTGGCCAAAGTGCGGCAGTCCGGGCACGCCCGGGAAAGCCAGCCCCACGGCGTCGAACTCCGGACAGGCCAGCCGCACCTGCTGATAGACCCCGGGTAACTCCAACAGCCGGTGCGGATCACCGGCCAATAGCGGGGCGCCGGTTGCGGTCAGGCCGCCCGCCACTGCCCACGAATTACTGCCCGCCCAGACCGGCGCCTCAATGCTGAACAGCTCCACGGCATCAGCGCCCAACGCGGTGGCAACGTGCTGCCGCCAGAGTTTGTTGGGGAAAGTGCTGAAGAGGATGTGGTGCACCAGGAAGACGCCCAGAGGGGTCCACGGCTGCCAGCGGTCCGGGGCGGTGCGGCTGCTGCGGAACTCGGGGGCATCGCGGCGGCCGCGCTCCAGAGCATTGTTGACGCCGTCCACGTACGCTGCGCACCACGCCCGGGTTTCCGCGTCCATGGCCTCGAAACAAAGGCGTGCCGTGTGGTCGATCCGCGCTTGCCTGGCGAACCGGTCCCACAGCAGGCCCTCCGGACCCAGCTGTTCAGCCGTCCGGCCCTCAGAGCGCCAGCGCTCCATCTCGATCTGCCACGAGCGGTCCGAGGCTGCGTTCTGCCCCTGCAGGTACGCGAGTTCGACGGCGGAATCCGCCCGGAGGTGGGGGATGCCCCACGCGTCGCGGAATGTCTCAGCAGGCATGCTGCGGCACACTGGTGCGTGCCGGCGTCGTGATTTTCACTGCTGGAGCTGCGGCAGGCACATGCACCGGACCTCGAAGATGGGCAGGCCGGGCTCTTCAGGGCCGTGGCCGGTGGACATCAGGAAGCCTTCGTCCAGCAGGTACACGGGCAGCTGCGGTGACAGGAAGTTGTTGTACCGCGAGGGGTAGAACCACTGGCCGTTGATGTCGTAGGCCGGAAGGGCATACGCGTCGCGGCGGTTGTGTGCTGACGGGAACAGGCCGTCGCCCATCCAGATGTGGCTCGCCAGCCCGTAAAGGTAGTCGCTGTTGTGCGCAGTAGGGAACAGGATGGCCTCCATGTTCGTGCCTTTCTCTCTGTCGATAGTTAGGTAAGGCTTAGCTAAGAACAGAGTAGGGTGCGCAGGCCGGAGCGCCAAAATTGTTGCCGCGGAATTTTCGACGGCGGTATTCCGGGACGCTCGACCGTGGGACTGCGGGCGTGCTTCAGGCCCGGACTGGGCCCGTGGATTCCCGGAAAATCAGTTCCATGGGTGGCAGTTCCAGCGGGTCGGCGGGGGACTGTTCGCCGCGGATCCGGGCGATGAGTTCGGCCATGCTGCGGGCGCCGAGTTGCTCAAGGTCCATGTGGACCGTGGAAAGGGACGGGACCTGGTACTTCGATTCCGGGGTGTCGTCCCAGCCGAAGACGCTGACGCGGCCCGGGACCGGGATGCCGTGCTCATGCAGGGCACGGATGACGCCCACGGCCATCTGGTCGTTTGCCACCACGACGGCGGTGACGTCCGTTGTTGCCACCACCACCTGCCCCGCCGCGTAGCCGGAAGCCGGCGACCAGTCCCCGGCCACCACACCCAGAGAGTTCAGGCCCAAGGCCGCGATGGTTTCTTCGTAGACCTGGTGGCGGTTTCGGGCGGATGGCCAGCCGTCCGGGCCCGCCACGTGGAAGAAATTCCGGTGGCCCAGGGCTGCCAGGTGCTTGACGATGCTCGCGGCAGGGGAGCCGTCGGCAATGCTGCCGAGCGCGCGCATCCTGTTGTCGTATTCGCCGGCCACCACCAAGGGGACCCGGGAACCGGCGCCGGGATCGCCGTCGGGACGCGGGACGAAGGACAGGATGCCGGCGATGTCCTCGCCGGAGAGGAGGCTGTTCAGTTGTTTTGACCGCGCTTCAGCGGTCCCCTCCATGGAAACCACGTCCACGCGGTAGCCATTGCCGTGGGCGGTGGCCGCCGCGCCCTTGAGGACCCTGGAAGGGAAATAGAGCGAGGCTTCGGGCACTACCACCACAACGCGGTACGGCTCGCGCGATCGCAGGGACCGGGCCGCGAGGTTGGGGGTGTAGTCCAACTCCGCCAGGGCCTTTTCGACCCGCTCCAGGGTGCTGGGTTTGAGCGTGTTCCGGTCCTTGAGGTAGCGCGAGACCGTCTGATGGGAGACGCCGGCCAGCGCGGCGACGTCGTAGATGGTGGCGGCCTTGGGCCGGCCTTGCTCAAATGCGTCCTGCACCATCGGTATGGCGTCCCTTCAGGTACAGTCCCGCACCTGCGGGAGGGATCCGCTCCAGCCTAGTGGTTGCGGCCGACCGAGGTGGCATGTCCTTCCGTCTGGAGTCTTACCGGCGTGCCATGACCACTAATTCGCCGCGGCCGGCGCCCACGGGTTCCTTGTGCCAGCCGCCGAACACCCGCTGCACCGTGAACCCTGCGGAGCCGAGGTCGCTGCGAAGCTCCTGCTCAGTCCGGAAAGCGAGGACCGACTTATGGACCGCCGCGGTGTGGCCGGACAGATGGACGTGTTCGCTGATTGTCACCTTCCCGTCCTGGTTGGGGCCTGCGTCCTTCCAGGTTTCGCCCTTGCTTCCGCCAGGCAAGGTGAAGGACGTGCGCGTTTTCCCTGGTGTCCAGTGTTCCCATGCGCGGGCAGCCGGGTCGCGTGAGTCAAAGACCAGCCGCCCGCCCGGGGCCAGGGCGCTATGGGCGTCAGACAGAGTCCTGGCCCAGGCCTCCTTATCGTGGATGGCCTGCACGACGTGGGCCGTCATCACCACGAGGTCGAATCCGCCGTCCGCGGCGACTTCGCTGGACGTTCCGTTGACCCAGGTCACTGCTGACGTTTTGTCCTTCCGCCTGGCAGCAGCCAGGGAGCCGGCATCCGGATCCAGCCCAACCACGGTGTGTCCCGAAGCTGCAAGAGCCAACGTCAACCGGCCGGTGCCGCAGCCAAGGTCCAGGATGCGGCTGGTGGGTAGTTGGTTGGCGGTCGCCAGGAAGAACTCGTCATCGGGTGCCCATGTGTTCTGGAGGTCGTAGAGCTCCGCCCGTTGAACGTCGGTCAGATGTGAAGCCATGCAGCAACGCTATTGCATGCTGATCCGTTGGGGGTAGACCGGGCGATCCTGGGGCGGCTGCCCTGTTGCCCGGCTGTCCAGTTGCCCTCTCGGTTCTCATTTCCGGGGGCTGTCGAGGCACTGCTGGACGGCTGCTTCGCAGGGCGACAGTTCTTTGTGCCATCTCCGGCGTCGATGGTGCCGACTGATCTTCGGGATCTGCGGAACGAAGTGCGGGACCGGGCCAGTTGCATCCGGCGCCCACACCAGAGTGGGTGCCGAGCCAGGATCCCGGGCGGGCTTGAACTCCAGGGGCCTGGCAGCGGGCCTCGGGGGAGTGCTGCCAAGTGTTTCCGTGGAGGTGGATCTCCCGAGGGCTTCGCCTGGACGGAAACCGGTCTGCGCTTCGGGCCAGGACGCGGACTGTTCCGGGACATGCAGCGCCGGAGCATGTGGATCTCCTGCTGTCGGCTGGGATGTCTGGGGGTTTGGTGGTTCCGAATGTCTAGGCGCGCATGGTTCCGGTGTGTGTTGTTCAGGTGGCAGGGCTTCTTGGGCGTGCTGCTCTGGCGCTTGGTGTTGTTGCCGTTCTGGTGCTGGGGTTTCTGGCGCTTGGTGTTGGGGCGTGTTGGGTATGGGGTGTTGTTGGGTCCAG
>NZ_LFQH01000044.1:0-80323 GCF_001238605.1 Arthrobacter sp. ZBG10
AAGAGACAGGTGCTGCACTGCCCTCGGTCTCCCTGTCCCCGGCGTGGCTCGCCGGCCGGACCGTAAAGGAATTCCGGATTTCCCGCGAAGGGGTGCGCGCCCTCGTCATTTCGGAACAGAACGGCGTTACCCGCGTCCAGGTGGCCGGCATCATCCGCGCCGCAGATGGGACACCCCGGGAGCTGACGGCGCCGGTAACCCTTGTCACCGGCAGCAACCCTGACCAGGGTGTCTGGGTCAATGACACCACCGTGGCCGTTATGAAAAGCTCCACGGCGTCCAACGTCACACCTGAGATCCTGTCGCTGACCTCGGGGGCGCCGCAGCAACTGGCTCCGTGGCCCGGCCTCCTGTCGCTGAGCGGTGGAAACGGGCCGGACGAGATCTTCGCGCAGTCGGCCGAGGGTATCTTCCAACGGCTGGGCAACGGCTGGTCACCCCAGATCAAGGGCCCAACTGAGATGTCCTTCCCCGGCTGAGGTGGACTGCGCCGGTTCCAGCCCGGCAGTTACCCACATGCGGGGTCCGGCCTGTTCCGTCCTGGCCCCTCAGATGGCATTTTTTGGGGTATGGGCATTGAACTCTTTCCGCCTGCCAACCCAGCGTCCGACCCGGACCTGACGCCCGCCGAGCCCTGGCCCGCCCGCCATCGATCACCGTACGGCAGCGCTTTCCTGCGCTTCGCTGACCAGCTGGGCGCAGCGGCCATGGAGCTCCTCGCTGCCGCCGTTCCCGTGGACTGCGTCTGCTGCGGAGCAGAGGACCGGGCCCTGTGCGCTGGCTGCAGCCGCCGGGTGCGGCGACTTTCCACGCTGCCCTTCCGCGCCGAAGGCGGCGCCCCTGCGCTGATGGATGTCTCAGGGAGGGTGCTGCTGCCTGTGGTTGCAGCCGGCGTCTACCGGGAAGAACTGGCCCAGGCGCTCCTGTCCTTCAAACGGCATGGCCAGTACCAGGTGCGGCACTCCTTGGCACAGGCGCTCGCGGGGGCCCTCCGCGGCGCGGCGCCGGACGGTGCCGCCATGATCTGCGTCCCCGTGCCCACCAGCACGGCTGCGTTTGCGGCCCGGGGATTCAGCCCGGTCCACTCGCTGCTGGGGGTGGCCGCCCGGCAGGTGCCGGGCGTTGCCGTGGCGGATGTGCTGGCCAGGACGGGAAACGGTCACCCGCAAGTGCCCGGAGGGCAGAAGGGGCTGGATCGGGGGGACCGGGCGCGCCGGGTCCGGGGATCCATGCGGGTCCGGCGCGGAGCGGCTGCCACAGTGGCCGGCAAGGCTTGCATCATTGTCGACGACGTCCTTACCACGGGCGCCACGCTCGCCGAGGCGGCCCGCGCTTTGCACCTCGCAGGGGCCTTCGTCAGGGGTGCGGTGGTCCTGGCCGCGACACGCCCGCCAGGGGCGGCCGACGCCAGCGCAATACCCGCCGGGGCGCAAGGAAGCCACCCCGTCTTAGAAAAAAATAAACCGGAAAAAGGTGAATAACCTGCGTCGATGAACTAACGTCGGTTGTGGGTACAAAGAACAGAATGTACCTTTCGATGGCGGCTCGGAGAGGGGCTCGACTGTCAAGCAGATCGGCCCTAGGACGTGCCGTCGTCGTGTCACCGAAGTCATTTGGAGGGCACCATGGAGTTTATGATCAGCGGACGAAATCTGACGGTCTCAGACCGATTCCGCGAATACGCCGGTGAGAAGATCTCGAAGATCGAGTCTCTCGGCGACAAGGTCCAGCGCGTGGACGCGAAGGTTTCCAAGGAAACAAACGCCCGGCAGACCGGGGACCAGCTCACCGTAGAAGTGACAGTCTTGGGGCGCGGACCCGTAATCCGTGCCGAAGCCAGCGCCGCCGACAAATTCGCTGCCTTCGATCTCGCTTACAACAAGTTGCTTGAACGGCTCCGCCGCGCCAAGGACCGTAAAAAGGTCCACCACGGCCGGCACACGCCCAAAGCCGTCCGCGAAGCCACCGCCTCGCTTGAACCGGCCAGCGCCAGCGAACCGCTTTACCTTGAAGCCAGCCACCGGTCCGATGCCGTGGCCCCGTCAGCGGACAAATCACCTTATGAGGTGGACAACGACATTCCTGCCGGTGACTCACCGGTCCTGATCCGGCGCAAGGTCTTCCCGGCAGCATCACTGACCCTTGACGATGCAGTGGACAACATGGAGTTGGTGGGTCACGACTTCTACCTGTTTGTGGACAAAGAGACCAACACGCCGTCGGTCGTGTACCGCCGCCGTGGTTGGACCTACGGTGTCATCACGCTGGACAGCGACTGCGAGCCCGGCGACTCGGTGGTGGAAGAGAAGATCCTCGCCTACCGTTCGGACGACGTCGCAGCCAACGCCTAGCGTGGGTGTTTTGACTGCCGGAAAGGACTGATGTGCCGGCTGCGCTGAGCCTGAACCAGGCACGGCGGATTGCGCTGGCAGCACAGGGACTTTCGAAAGGGCGGCCCACCGGGCCCGTGTCTTCACGGGCGGTGGGCCGCACCTTTGCCCGGCTGCAGCTGGTCCAGATTGATTCCGTAAACGTCCTCTCCCGGAGCCATTACCTTCCGTTCTTTTCCCGGCTGGGGGACTACGACCGCTCCATCCTGCACAGGATGTCAGGTACACACCCCCGTCGGATGATGGAATATTGGGCCCACGAAGCCAGCTATATCCGGCCCGAGCACTATCCGGATCTTCTCCTGTGGCAGAAGCGTGCCTGGGTTGATGCTGCCGCCATGGACGCGGAACTGCGCGGTGATGTGTCTGGCCGGATCTTGTCGGCGCTGGCACCGGGCCGGCCAATGACTGCTGCCGAACTGACGGCCAGGATCGGCCACGTCGAGGAAAAATCGACGGATAATTGGGGCTGGAACTGGAATGCCGTGAAACGGGTCCTGGAACACCTCTTTGAGGCGGGGCTGGTTTCGGCCGCGGCCAGAACCGACCAGTTTGAACGCAAGTACACACTGACGTCCAGGGTCCTCCCGCGCGACGGCGGCAAAGCGGTCGATGATCCGGACGCAGCCCTGTGCCGGCTGACGGAAGCCGCAGCGCAGGCCCACGGAATCGGATCCGTCAAATGCTTCGCGGACTACTTCCGTACACCCATCAAGCCCACGGCCTTGGCCGTACAGCGGCTTGTGGCGAATGGCAGGCTGGAACCCGTCACTGTTACCGGATGGCCGCGGCTGCTGTACCGGCACGTGGATGCGGCCATGCCCCGGAAGGCGGCGGGCCGTGCCCTCCTCAGCCCTTTCGATTCGATGGTGTTCGAACGCCGGCGCCTGGAAGAGCTGTTCGGCTTCCACTACCGGATTGAGATTTACACTCCGGCGCCCAAAAGGCGCTTTGGCTACTACGTCCTTCCTTTCCTCCTTCGCGACGCCATGGTCGCCCGTGTGGACCTGAAAGCCGACCGCGCCGGCGGCCGGCCGCTGGTCCGATCCGCCTTCGCCGAACCAGGCGCGCCGCCGGATACCGCCGTCGAACTCGCCGCTGAACTGGGCCTTATGGCCCAATGGCTGGGGCTGGGGGATGTGGAGGTCCAGCCGGTGGGTGATCTGGCGCCGGCCTTGCTGATCGCCGTCGCCAGAATGGTGCGCTGATCCGCTCTGAGGAGAAAAGGCACCGCGGTGGTGTCTCTCACGTAGACTAAAAACGCCAGAATTCGGCCGGCAGCAGACTGGGAGCATCTTCACGTGGCATCACTTATCGAAAAACTTCTCCGCACGGGTGACAAAAAGACACTCCGGCAGCTGAGGAACTATGCCGACTCCATCAATGCCCTCGAGGACTCGTTCAAGACCTTTACGGATGCTGAACTCCGCGAGGAAACTGACCGGCTGCGTGAACGCCATCAGGATGGCGAGAAACTGGACGACCTCCTGCCCGAGGCTTTTGCGGCGGTCCGTGAGGCATCGTCGAGGACCCTGGGGATGCGGCACTTCGATGTCCAGCTGATGGGTGGCGCTGCGCTGCACCTGGGCAACATCGCGGAAATGAAGACCGGTGAGGGCAAGACCCTCGTTGCCACCGCGCCTGCCTACCTCAACGCCCTGGCCGGCAACGGCGTCCACGTCATTACCGTGAACGACTACCTTGCCGAGTACCAGTCGGACCTCATGGGCCGCGTCTACCGCTTCCTCGGCCTCACCAGTGGCTGCATCCTTTCGAACCAGGATCCGGCGGTCCGCCGAGAACAGTACGCAGCCGACATCACCTACGGCACCAACAACGAATTCGGCTTCGACTACCTCCGTGACAACATGGCGTGGGACAGGAACGAACTGGTCCAGCGCGGGCACCACTTTGCCGTGGTGGATGAAGTGGACTCCATCCTCATCGACGAGGCAAGAACCCCGCTCATCATCTCCGGTCCTGCCCAGGGCGACACCAACCGGTGGTACAGCGAGTTCGCCAAGGTTGTCCTGCGGCTGGAGCCCGAGAAGGACTACGAGGTCGACGAGAAGAAGCGCACCGTAGGCGTGCTCGAGGGCGGGATCGAAAAAGTCGAGGATTACCTCGGCATCACCAACCTGTATGAGTCAGCCAACACTCCGTTGATCGGATTCCTGAACAACGCCATCAAGGCCAAGGAACTCTTCAAGCGCGACAAGGATTACGTCATCCTGGACGGCGAAGTCCTGATCGTTGACGAGCACACCGGGCGTATCCTCGCCGGCCGGCGCTACAACGAGGGAATGCACCAGGCGATCGAGGCCAAAGAAGGCGTCGAGATCAAGGCGGAGAACCAGACCCTCGCCACGGTGACGCTGCAGAACTACTTCCGCATGTACAGCAAGCTCTCCGGCATGACCGGCACAGCTGAGACTGAAGCCGCCGAATTCATGAGCACCTACAAGCTGGGTGTGGTGGCCATTCCCACGAACCGGGACATGCAGCGCATGGACCAGGCCGATCTTGTTTTCAAGAACGAAACCGTCAAGTTCGATGCAGTGGTGAAAGACATTGCCGAACGGCACGAAAAGGGCCAGCCCGTCCTGGTGGGTACCACCAGCGTCGAAAAGAGCGAGTACCTTTCCCGCCTGCTGGCGAAGGAAGGCATCCGCCACGAAGTCCTGAACGCGAAGAACCACGCCCGGGAAGCTGCCATTGTTGCCCAGGCCGGCCGCAAAGCCGCTGTCACCGTGGCAACCAACATGGCCGGCCGAGGCACGGACATCATGCTCGGTGGCAACGCCGAATTCACCGCCGTCGCCGAACTGGCCAAGCGTGGCCTTGACCCGGAAGAGAACTCCGAGGAATACGAGGCGGCCTGGCCAGGCGCGCTCGAAGCTGCCAAACAGTCGGTCAAGGACGAGCACGAGGAAGTCCTCAACCTGGGCGGGCTCTACGTCCTGGGCACGGAACGGCACGAATCGCGCCGCATCGACAACCAGCTTCGGGGCCGCTCCGGCCGCCAGGGTGACCCGGGGGAGTCGCGCTTCTACCTGTCCCTGAAGGACGACCTGATGCGGCTCTTCAACTCCGGTGCCGCGGAGCGACTGATGAACAGTTCCGTCCCGGACGATGTGGCGCTGGAGTCCAAGCTGGTTTCCCGGGCCATTGCCTCCGCGCAGGGCCAGGTGGAAGGCCGCAACGCCGAGCAGCGCAAAAACGTCCTCAAATACGACGACGTCCTCAACCGCCAGCGCGAGGCCATCTACAGCGACCGCCGCCGAATCCTCGAAGGGGACGACCTGCACGAAAAGGTGCAGTTCTTCGTGGAGGACACCATAGTTTCGCTCATCGACGCGGCAACCGCTGAAGGCAACGGCGACGACTGGGACTATGCCCAGCTGTGGACCAACCTGAAAACGCTCTACCCCGTAAGCGTCACGGCCGACGACATCATCGAGGAAGCCGGCGGCCGGTCGAAGCTGACCGTTGAGATGCTCAAGGAGGAACTCCTCTCCGACGCACGTGTGGTGTACCAGACGCGTGAAGAGACCATCGGTGCCGAAAGCATGCGCGAACTTGAACGCCGTGTGGTCCTTTCCGTCATTGGCCGGAAGTGGCAGGAGCACCTCTACGAGATGGACTACCTCAAGGAAGGCATTGGCCTGCGCGCCATGGCCCAGAGGGATCCGCTGGTGGAATACCAGCGGGAAGGGTTCCTCCTCTTCCAGAGCATGATGGAAGCCATCCGCGAGGAAAGTGTCGGATTCCTCTTCAACCTCGAAGTTGAAGTCACACCCGCCCAGGACGTCGTGGTGCAGGATGATTCAGGAGCCCACACCGAGCACGTGGAACCCCAGGTCCGGGCGGCCGGACTGGAAGCCCCCGAGAAGCCGGCCCAGTTGCAGTACACGGCTCCCGGCGAAAGCGGCGGCACCGAGACCCGCGTCGAAACCCGGACGTCAGGCCGTTCCGGGAACCCGGCAAAGGCTGCCAACCAGGACGCCGGCAAGCGGACCGCGAAGAAGAAAAAGCGCTGAACGCAAGGGACATGTGCACCCTGAAGTGACCACGTGAGGCAGGGTCGGACATCATGTCCGGCCCTGCCTCCGTTAGCGGGGCCCACTCAGCCCACCATAAGTTCGGTGACCCGCCACACCTGCTTGCTGCGCTCAAGCCTGACGGCCACGGCACGGACCCGGACATCGTCGATGACCACCGCGCTTGCCTCGTAGATTCCGTCGCCGACCCCGCAGACCCGGATGGAGCGGACCATCGAGTTCCGGTGCAGCCGGGCCAGGTCTGGATTGCCGGTCCGGACCAGCTCATGCCGGATCAGGGCCGCGCGGTGCTGCAGAGTGGACAGGCACTTCGGGTCGAGCCTGCGGGCCAGTTGGTGGACGGGCCGGATCCCAGCCAGCACCTCCATGGCGGCCTGGACAGTGCCCCGGGCGATGGCCCGCACCTCGGCTGCCTCATCGGCAAACCGCAACGGGGGCGCTTCCGCCCGGCTCCGGGCGTCCGGCCAGGATCCAGGGGGCAGGGTCTTGGCGACTTGCCCGGACGCGGAGTTCTGCTGCAGCCCGTGTCGCTGGGCGCTGAGGGCCTGGGCAGTTGTTCCGATAGCGGCTCGGATGGGGATGCTGGCGGTCATTGGATTTCCCTAGGTTGGTAACGGAGGAGCCGGTCTGGTGCAGGCAGGTCGTCGGAGTCCCTAAGCCGGTCCGGGAGGCACCAGCACCTGCCCGGGCAGCAGGTGGTCGGGGTCAGGACCGATTACTGCCCGATTGGCCTGATACCAGCGGGGCCATTCGACGGCAATGTCAGCGTCACTGGCCTCCGGCCCCAGGTGATCTGCGGCGATGTCCCAGAGGCTGTCGCCGGCGAGCACTGTCACGGCAGGTCCTGCCGGTGCCAGGTCCTGCCCCGGCAGGTTGCCGGGGCGGCCGGGGCTACCGGGCAGCAGGCCCGGGCCTTGATGTTGGGCGGCAGGTTGCCAGCCGGGATGGAGTGCTCCCGGCAACGGCGGGGCGGGGGCGCTGATGCCGGGGATTGATGTGCGGCTTTCGGCAGGCTGCCAGGGTGGTCCGGGTACGGCCGCATTTGCTGCGGTCACGGACACGAGTTGGGCGGACAGGGCGGCAACTGCGAGGCGGCGCATAAAAGCCGGGGAGAGCCAGCCGACCGCTGCAGCCGCCGTGGGCCTGCCGATTCGTTCCAAGAGGGCGCTGCCGGCCGCCAGAACGAAGGCAAGCAGCCACCAGGCCACCAGCAGGCTGCCCACGGCAGCCGCTGCGACTCCCAGGATGTCCTCGGATCCAGGTTCCTGGTGCCGCGAAGCAGAATCCACCCACTGACCGGCAAGGCCCGCACCAATCACAACGAGGAGAATCCCCAGCAACAGAAGAGTGGCTGCGGCGGCGGTGTCTGAAAGCTGTTGTTGCCGTGGCGAAATCACCATTGAAAGCCCATCCAATGCAGTTTGATGCTGTTTGATAGCGTTAAATGCAGTTTGAACCTGATGAAGTACTTTTGTCCAGTGTCCGAACTGACGGGACCCGGCATTGACCTCCCGCTGGCCCCGTCCTACGCTTTGCGCATGCGGTGGGATGCACTCTTCGAGGACCTTGAAGGCCAGTTGGCCGAACCCGGCCGGCTCGCACTCGATGCTGAAATCAGCGACCGGGTGCGGGCCGAGATGGTAAACATCGCCTTGGCAGACAGGCTCCGCGGCTCGCTGGGCTGCGTGGTGGCGGCACACCTCACCTGCGGCGAAGCAGTGCAGGGAACCCTGCAGCATGCCGGCGCCGATGCCCTGTTGCTGGTAGCGGGCGGGTATCAGATGCTCATCCCTTACGCCGCGGTCGGCAGGTACGTGGGCATTGGCCGGCACTCGGCCGCCGAGGAATCGACGGTCCGCAGGAAAATCGGACTGGCCCACGCATTACGGAGCCTGGCGCGGGACCGGGAGGAACTGGTGGTTGTCCTGTCGGCGGGCGAGGGTGCGATGCGGCTTGCCGGCGTGATCGACAAGGTAGGAAAGGATTTCCTTGACCTTGCAGCCGTGGCCCCGGGGGAGGCGCGCCGGAGCGGGCGGGTCACTGAGTTTTCCACCATCCCGTTTGCTGCGGTGGCAATGGTCCGGTCGCCCCGAGGGGACGGCTAAGAACCGGGCATGGCGGGTCAGCCTGCAGAAACGGTGCTCAGAGCTGCTCGGCCGAAGCCTCAGGCCTGCTTGGCCTTGGCTTCACGGATCATCCGGCTGGCCTCGGCGTAGCGTTCCTCGATGTACTGCTCAAGCATTTTTTCCTCCACCCGCCACTGGCCGCGACCGCCCACCTGAATGGCTTTGAGCTCTCCGCTGCGGACCAGGGCATAGGCCGCCGGCGAATTTATCTGGAGCTGCTCGGCGACGTCGGCAAGAGTTAGGAACCTGGGCATGGAACCATTTTGCCATCGGGTGGACAGGTTTGCTGCTGTTATCCACAGATCCGCAGTGTTTGGCCGGATCCCTTTCGCCCTGAGGACCTTGCGGCAACAATGAGGAGTCTGAAGACTGCGGCACGCAAGCGCACCGAGGGAGGCACAGTATGGTTGCTGATCCGCCTGTTCCCGTGGCCAGGTTGAAACGTCCCTCCTGGAAGGACCCCCGGTTGCTGGTGGGCCTGTTGCTTGTCCTGGTATCCGTTGCCGGAGTGGTTTTCCTGGTGGGCAGTGCAGACCGGACCACCGAGGTTTACGCCGCCAGGGACGGCATCGCCGTGGGTGAAGCGCTGACTGCCGCCAACGTGGTGCGGGCCAAGGTCCGCCTCGGTGAAACTGAAAAGCAGTACCTCACCGTGGAAGAAGGCCTGCCGGCGGGAGTTGTAGCCATCCAGCGGATCGGCAAGGACCAGCTGATTCCGCGGGGGAGCCTCGGCGCCGTGGACCGCCTTGACCGCAAACCGGTGGCTCTCACCATCCAGGATGCACTCCCGTCCCAGGCTGTGGCAGGGGCCCGGGTGGACGTCTGGGTGGCACAGCCTGACGCAAGGAACGGCTTCGGTGAACCGACACTCCTCCTGAACGCGGCGGAAATAGCGGAAGTAACCACAGGTTCGAGCACGTTGGGCTCCACCCGGACAACAGTCCTGATGGTGTTGGTTCCGGATAGCCGGATGCCGGCGCTGCTGGGTGCCCAAGCCAATGACGCCCGCATCGCCGTGGTCTGGAATCCGGGCGCCGGTCCGTCATGAGTATTCCCGTCGTCACCGTGGGGCGGGCCGGAGATGACCTGGTCGGTGGACTGGAACGGCTGCATGGACCGGTCACCGTCGTCAGGAGATGCGACGGATTGCCTGAGCTGCTGGCGGCCTGCCAGAGTGGACTGGCCCGGGCAGCCATCGTAGCGGAAGGCTCCGAAGGATTGACGGCAACCCTGGTGGACCGGCTCAGTGCAGTCGGAGTGGCTGTCCTGGCCATCACCGACAGCCAGTCGGAAGCGGCCAGGCTCCTGGGACTCGGGGTAGCATCTGCACCCGCCGGGGTGGGGCCTGAGGACCTGTCCGGCAGGATCGCCGAGGCCGTGGCGATGCTGACCCGGTCAGACGCACGCCATCCGGGCACCAGCTGGACGGCAGACGCAGGTCCTGCCCTGCGACGCCTGCCGGAGCGGCCGGCTGCATCCCGTGAGCCTTCGGCATCGGGACGTGTCCTCGCGGTGTGGGGGCCGGCAGGCGCTCCCGGACGGACCATCGTCGCCACCAACATCGCCGGCGAACTCGCCGGCGAGGGCAAAAAAGTCCTGTTGGTCGACGCCGACACCTACGGTGCGAGCACTGCGGCGGTCTTGGGTCTGCTCGACGAATCAGCCGGGCTGGCCCAGGCCTGCAGGCTTGCTGACCAGGGGGTGCTGGACGCGGAGGCGCTCCGGCGGGCAGCCAGCACCGTTGCGGCACGCCCAGGGACCTTCCAGGTCCTCACCGGCCTTACACGCGCGGACCGTTGGACGGAGGTGCGCGCGTCAGCCCTGACCATTGTCCTTGAACGCGCCCGGCAGCAGTATGAGGTGGTGGTCGTGGACACCGGGTTCTGCCTGGAATCGGACGAGGAGCTCAGCTTCGACTCCATGGCTCCGCGCCGGAACGCGGCTACCCTGCGCACGTTGGAACTTGCTGACACTGTCTACGCCGTTGGAGCCGGCGACGCCGTGGGGGTGCCGCGCCTGGTGCGCGGTCTTACCGAGCTGGAGGCAGCGGTGCCCCAGGCCTCCCCGGTGGTGGTGATGAACAAGGTGCGGGCGTCGGCTGTGGGGCGTGGGCCGGAACGGCAGTTGCGCGAAGCCTGGGAGCGGTACGGACCTGCGGTGGATCTTGGGATCCTCCTGCCGTACGACCGCGCCGCAGCCGACGCGGCGTTGCTCGCCGGGGAGCTCCTGATGGAGGCGGCGCCCGAGTCGGCGCTGCGCAGAGCCATCCGCGGAATCGTTTGTGCAGTTGAACAACGAAAACGAAAATCCTCTGTTTTTTCTTCCACACCGCGTCGCAGACCAAACGGCTAGGCTCGGCATAAGAGCTGCAACGGTGCAGTAAAAATCTTGTGATGGAGGCGTGTGTCGATGTCGTCTGGATCCAGCGTGGAGGATCAGCCCCTTTCCACGGAAGGCCTTGAAGGCTTCCTTGGGGACTACTACCAACACCTTGCCGAGGAGGACGCCCGTGGCTATGCCGGCGAAACGCTCGCGGCCAGGGCACAGCACCATCGCGGAGTGGGGGCCAAGCGGCTTCCGGGCCAGGCCATCGTCTCAATCTCCGACGAAGAAGACAGCAGCGTGGTTTTTGTCGTCACGGATGACATGCCGTTCCTGGTGGATTCCGTCAATGCCGAGATTGTCCGGCAGCATGCAGCCATCAAACTCGTCATCCACCCGCTGTTCGTTGCCACCCGCAACCGGGAGAGCGGCGAGCTCGCGAGGGTCAACAAAGTGCCCGCCTCCCTCGGCATCTCCAGCGGCGACACCGCGGCGATGCCCAGCCTGTCCCACCTGATCGCTACGGGCGAGAACGCTTCGCACATGGAGTCCTGGATCGCCGTCGAAATCAACCGCATCCCCGAGGATGCGAAGGAGGCGCTGTTTACGGGCCTTCGGCGGGTCCTGAATGATGTCCGCGCCTCGGTGGAGGACTGGCCCAAGATGCGCCAGAAGGCCCTGCGCATCGCCGACAGCCTGGACCAGGTGGCCAACCCCTCCCAGATCGTTGAGCTCCGCCAGGCCCAGGACCTTCTGCGCTGGCTGGATAACGGCAACTTCACTTTCCTCGGCTACCGCGAATACGATTTGGTGGACGTTGCGGGCGAGGACGTGCTCGAACTGCGTGACGACAGCGGGCTGGGCCTGCTTCGGGATTCAGCCGACTCCCCACACGTCCAGCACCTCACCGACGCCGGGCGGAAGAAGGCCCGCGAGAAGCGGGCCCTGGTGATCACCAAGGCAAACTCCCGCTCCACCGTCCACCGCTCCGCATACCTGGACTACATCGGCGTCAAAAGCTTCGACGCCGCGGGCAACGTCAATGGCGAACGCCGGTTCATTGGCTTGTTCGCGACCAGCGCGTATGCCGGTTCAGTATTGGATATCCCCATCGTCCGGGAAAAAGTCGACGCTGTCCTCCGTAGCGCGGGGTTCCCCGCCGACTCCCACTCCGGCAAGGACCTGCTGGGCATCCTGGAGACCTACCCGCGGGACGAACTGTTCCAGATCGAGGCCGAGGACCTTGCAGCCACGGCGCTGGGCATCCAGAAACTGCAGGAGCGGCGCCGTACGCGGCTCTTCCTGCGGCCCGACATCTACGGCCGGTTCATGTCGGCCCTGGTCTACCTCCCCAGGGACCGGTACACCACCAACGTGAGGCTCCGCATCGAGCAGGAACTGCGGGAAACGTTCCAGGCCGTGTCCATCGACTACGAGGCCCGGATGACGGAGTCCGCGCTGGCCCGGCTTTTCTTCCGCATCCGCCTGCCCAAGGACGCCGATGTGGTGGACATCAACGCCGAGGAGCTGGAGAAGCGGCTGGTCCGTGCTGCCCGTTCGTGGAGTGAAGGCGTCGCGGAGGTCCTGCGGGAAACCCCTGATGTGGACGATGCCAAGATGCTCGCAGCCATCTGGTCCGAGGCGTTCCCGGCAGGGTACCGGGTGGACTACGAGGTGGAGGATGCCCTTGAAGACATCCGCCGTTTTGAAAAGTACGGCGCCGCAGCCGAACGCATCGAGGGTGCCCGGCAGGAACGGCCAGGTGTCCACGTGTACCTGCCTGAGGGTGCCGGGACAACCCTGGAAGAAGACGCCCGCGTAAAGCTCTACATGCTCGAGCCCAAGAGCCTGAGCCAAATCCTGCCCTTCTTCCACAACCTGGGCCTTGAAGTCCTCGACGAGCGGCCCTTCGAAATTGAAACTGCCGATAACCGCGACTTCTTCCTGTACGACCTTGGCCTGAAATACCCCGCCGGTGTGGATCCGCTGGCCACAGGGGAGCTGCTGGCAGACTCCTTCGGCGCCGCTGTTGGCGGGGCCACTGAAACGGACAGCTTCGACAGGCTGGTGCTGCGCGAAGGTGTCCATTGGCGCCAGGTGACGGTGCTCCGCGCCTACGCCCGTTACATGCGCCAGATGGGCAACACCAGTTCGTTCGGTTTTATGGCCGACACCCTGCTGGCCAATCCAGACGTGACCCACGGGCTCCTGAACCTGTTCGCGGCCAGGTTTGATCCGGCAGGCGGGAACAACAAGCGCACCGAAGCGCAGGACGCCGTGCGGCAGGACCTGTCAGCCTCCATCGAGAAGGTGGCAACGCTCGACGCCGACAGGGTGCTCCGCACCTTCGTTAACCTCATCGAGGCCACGCTCCGCACCAACTACTTCCAGCACAAGCCGCACCTCAGCTTCAAGCTTGACCCTTCGCAGGTCGAAGGCCTGCCCTTCCCGCGGCCCATGTTCGAGATCTGGGTTTACTCACCCCGGGTGGAAGGCGTCCACCTGCGCTTCGGCAAGGTGGCCCGCGGCGGGCTGCGCTGGTCTGACCGCCGCGAGGATTTCCGCACCGAGGTGCTGGGCCTGGTCAAGGCACAAACCGTCAAAAATGCAGTGATCGTGCCCACCGGCGCGAAGGGTGGTTTCTTCGCCAAGCAGCTGCCGGACCCTGCAGCAGACCGTGCAGCGTGGATGGCGGAAGGTGTGGAGAGCTACAAAACCTTCATCCGTGGCCTGCTGGACCTTACCGACAACCTCGTCACCGAAGGCGAAAACGAAAGGCTCGTGCCGCCGTCGGACGTCATCCGCCATGACGACGACGATTCCTACCTGGTGGTGGCTGCGGATAAGGGAACCGCCACGTTCTCCGATATCGCTAACGGGCTGGCCGCCGAGTACGGATTCTGGCTCGGCGACGCCTTCGCCTCCGGTGGTTCGGTGGGCTACGACCATAAGGCCATGGGCATCACGGCCCGCGGCGCCTGGGAATCCGTCAAGCGCCACTTCAGCGAGCTGGACCTGGACACGCAGTCCCAGCCCTTCACAGTGGTGGGCGTGGGCGACATGTCAGGGGACGTCTTTGGCAACGGGATGCTGCTGTCCCGCCATATCCGGCTCCTGGCGGCGTTCGACCACCGCCATATCTTCCTGGACCCCACCCCGGATGAGGAATCGTCGTTCGTTGAGCGGCAGCGGCTCTTTGAGCTGCCCCGCTCGTCCTGGGACGACTACGACAAGTCGCTCATCAGCGCCGGCGGCGGAGTCTTCCCCCGCCACGCAAAATCCATTCCGCTTTCCCCGGAAGTCCGGACAGCGCTGGGCCTTCCGGCCGCAACCTCCGAACTCAGCCCGCCGGAACTCCTCCGCGCCATCCTCCTGGCGCCGGCAGACCTGCTCTACAACGGCGGGATCGGCACCTACGTTAAGGCGGCCGGCGAAACCAACGCCTCCGTAGGCGACAAAGCCAACGACGCCATCCGCGTGGACGGCGGGGACCTGCGGGTCAAGGTGGTGGGCGAAGGCGGAAACCTGGGCATGACCCAGCGTGGCCGAATCGAGGCGGCCCTGCAGGGCGTCATCCTGAACACCGACGCGATCGACAACTCTGCCGGCGTTGATTGCTCCGACCATGAAGTGAACATCAAGATCTTCGTGGACCGTATGGTGGCCGCAGGGAAGCTTTCCCGTGAAGAACGGGCCGGATTCCTCGCCTCGATGACGGACGAAGTTGGCCGCCTGGTGCTCGAGGACAACATCGACCAGAACATCCTGCTGCTCAACGACCGCACCCGGGTGGCGGAGTGGAGCCCCAGCTACGAACGGCTGATGGATTGGCTGGAGGTGCGGGCTGAACTTAAGCGTGACCTTGAGGCCCTTCCCACGACGGCAACACTGCGGGATCGGCTGCAGCAGGGGCAGGGCCTGACCTCACCTGAGCTGTCGGTCCTGGCCGCGTACGCCAAGATCGAACTCGCCTCCGCCCTGCGCGAGAGCGACCTGGCGGATGATCCGTGGTTCCGGCAGACCCTGCGGGCCTATTTCCCGCAGCAACTGCGGGAACGCTTCGACGATGAACTGGATACACACCCCCTGCGCCGGGAAATCATCGCTACGGTTGTAGCCAACGACATCATCAACCTCGGCGGCATCACCTTCGCGTTCCGGGTCATGGAGGAGACGTCGGCCAGCGAGGTCGCCGTAGCAAAGGCCTTCGTAGCACTCCGTGAGGTTTACGGGCTGGACGCCATGGTGGCGGAACTGAACAGCCTGCCGGCCTCGTTCCCAACCGAGCACTGGAGCGCCGTGCACCTCGACGTGCGGCGGCTCCTGGACCGCGCCGTCCGGTGGCTGCTGAGCCAGGGCGGGGTGTCACAGTCCATCGCTGATGTCATAGCCGAGTTCAAGCCCCTCGTGGAGCCCATGCGGGCACACCTGCTGGACTACCTCCAAGGCAGCGACCGCGACCGGGTTTCCGGTTGGCTGGACAAAGCCCGCGAGTGGGACCTCCCCGAAGGTCTCGCGCTGCGGTGGGCCGAACTGTTCGAAAGCTTCGTGCTGCTGGACATCGCCAAGATCGCAAGGCTCCGTGAAGATTCGGTGGCGGACATTGCCGCGGTCTACTACACGGTCTTCAACCGCTTCCACGCGGACTCGCTGCTGGAACGGATCAGCAGCCTTCCGCGCCAGGACCGGTGGCAGGCCCTGGCCCGGGCAGCTTTGCGCGATGACCTGTACTCCACAGTCTCGGACATGACGACGGCGGTGCTGGACGCCACCCCCGCGGGTGGGAAACCGGAAGCGCGGCTGACGGACTGGGAGACACAGAATGCCGAACAGCTGGGCCGGGCAAAGAGCATGTTCGACGAGGTCAACTCGCTCGAGGCCGATGATATGGCTTCACTGTCGGTAGCATTGAGGCTCTTGAGGTCAATCGTCCGACGCTGATAAGCAGGCGTCGCAACTGGAGGTGCAGTGGCAATCTTTACGGACCCCATCAGGGAACATGCTGATTTCGGGCCGGGGGATGCGGAGTGGCTGCACCTCCTGGTGGGGGACTGGCAGATGGTGGCGGACCTGGCGTTCGCCGACCTGGCACTCTGGTTCCCCCACCCTGACCACGGCTATGTCGCTTTGGCGCACGTCCGGCCCTCCACCACGCACACGGTGTTCCATGGGGACTTCGTGGGCGAGGGGATCCGGTCTGACCTGCAGCCCCTGGTGGACAAAGCCTGGCACAGCCGCACCATCGAGCGTTCCAGCGAAACCAACTGGAGCAGCGACATGGCGTTGCGCGTCGAAGCGGTTCCAATGGTGCGCAATGGGCGGACCCTCGCCGTCGTCACCACGCACATGGACCTGTCCAGCTCGCGCATGCCGTCCCGCCTGGAGCTGACCTACCGCCAGTGCGCCTATGACCTGCTCCGGATGGGGACGCTGGGCCTGTGGCCTGATTTCGCCTCACCTACCGGCTCCCGCCGCGGTGCGCCGCGCGTTGGCGACGGACTGATCAGGCTGGACGCCGAGGGCATCGTTCAGTACGCCAGTCCCAACGGCGTATCGGCTTTCCGGCGGCTGGGTGACGGCGAATCGCTGGAAGGCCGGTCGCTGGCGGAGGTGACCGCGAGCCTGCTCAAGGACCGGCGCATGGTGGACGAGACCCTGCCCCTGGTGGTCACGGGCAGGATGCCCTGGCGCAGCGAAATCGAGTCCCGCGGCGTAAGCCTGTCCCTCCGGGCCATCCCGCTGCGCGATGAGCAGCAGCGGTTCGGCGCCCTGGTCCTTTGCCGCGACGTGTCCGAGTTGCGGCGCCGCGAAATGGAGCTTGTTACCAAGGACGCCACCATCCGGGAAATCCACCACCGGGTCAAAAACAACCTGCAGACCGTGGCGGCGCTGTTGCGGATGCAGTCCCGGCGGATGGTCAGCGATGAGGCGAAGCAGGGCCTGGAGCAGGCCATGCGCCGGGTTGCCACCATCGCCCTGGTCCATGAGACGCTGTCCCAGGGCCTGACGCAGAGCGTCGACTTCGACGAACTGATCGGCCGCCAGTTCCGCCTCTCGGCGGAGGTTGCCTCCCCATCCCAACAGGTCAAAACCGAGCGCTCCGGAACGTTCGGAGAACTGCCCAGCGATCTTGCAACGCCGCTTGCCCTGGTCATCAACGAACTCGTAACCAACGCAGTGGAACATGGACTGGCCGGCAAGGCTGGGACGGTTTGGCTGATTGCGGACCGGACGGACGGGGACAACGGCGAAGAAATCACGGTGACCATCGCCGACGACGGGGTGGGACTTCCCGAGACGCCGCACGTTGAGGGACTGGGACTGCAGATTGTGCGCACCCTGGTGACCAGCGAGCTGGGTGGCAGCATCGCGTGGCTTCCCCGCGACGGCGGCGGAACCGCGGTCCAGATCCTGTTGAGCCTCGAAGGCAAATAAGCCCCTCTCGTTACCCGCGGCGGCGGGAACGCAGAAGCCCCGGTGGCAACCTTGTGAGGTTGCCACCGGGGCTTCCGGCTAAAGCCATGGTTGGGGACCGAAGCCCCGCGGGATCAGGAGGCGCGGCGGGCCCTGGCTGCGCGGCGCTTAAGGGCACGGCGCTCGTCTTCACTCATGCCGCCCCACACACCGGCGTCCTGGCCGGACTCAAGGGCCCATTGCAGGCAGGTGTCCACCACCGGGCAGCGACGACACACGCTTTTGGCCTCCTCGATCTGCAGGAGGGCAGGTCCCGTGTTTCCCACGGGGAAAAAAAGTTCCGGGTCCTTTTCGAGGCACGCTGCGCGGTTACGCCAATCCATGCTGATCAGTCGCTCCAATTCTGGGAAAAGCTCTTGTGAAATTATTCACTAAGCGCTACAAAGGAAAAGGGCCCGGCAGGGCCCCGTTGGTCATCTGAATCCAGCCTGTCATGTTAACGCTGTGTAAACAAGGGGTAATAACGCTTGATATCCCGGGAACGCTGAGCGATACATCACACTGTGGGGGCAGGCCCGCACCACTGTCCGACTATGTCCGGTAGGGTGCCAGTGTGTCAAGACCCCCCGCACCGCCACCAGAGCCCGCCGTCCCCGCGGAGGAACCGGACAGCCGCCCGGATTCCGCTGTGGGAGACATAACCCTCCACCGCCCCCGGGCCGTCCTTGTGGTGGCCGGTATCGTGACCGCCGAGGCCACCGCACTGCTGGTGGCCGCAGCCTGGTACGGCTACCAACTGTTCTCCGGCAGCCCCGTGCTTTCTTTCTGGGGAGCCGTGTTCACGCTGGGGCTGATGCTGGCTTTTTCGGCATGGCTTTACGCCACGGCGGTTTTCCTGAGCCGCGGCTACCGCTGGACCCGGGCCGCCGCCCTGGTGGCACAGCTATTTGTCCTGGTCATCGGATTTCCGAGCATCAGTGGTGGGGTAGTGATCCCCGGCCTGTTGATGGTTATCCCGGCGATCATCGCCACCTTGCTCCTTTTCAGCAGCAAAGTCATTGGCTTCGCGACCCGGACCGGGAACCCGGCGCCCACCCTCTGACGGTCCTGCTGGTCCTGACGGTCCTGCCCAGGCCACCTGCACAGGGCGGGAACGTCCGTTGGACACCAGGACCGCCCGTCCTGGCGGGGGCCTGTCCTCGAGTTCGAAACGGATTCCCAAAAGATCCCCGTCCGCCAGGCTCCGCGGCGACAACAGCAACGCGGTTCCAGCGGCCCGGACGTCCGTGGCGAGCGGAAACCGGTGCATCAGCAGGGGGCTGAACCGGGCCGTAAAAACCACTGCGTAGCCCAGGGTGTGCACGGCTGCCAGATCCGCCAGCGCAGCGGCCGGCAGCAGGTCTGCGTCATCGGCCAACAGCACGGTACTGCGGGGGAGCCGGCCCGTGCCCGCCTCCGCCAGGGCGCGCTGGAGCCTTGGAGTTGCGTCGGCATCAGCGGCCAGCTGCAACCACCGGTCCGGGGCCGGATTCAGTGCCTGGATGGCAGCCAGGACCGCTGACTTGCCGCTTCCCTGCCCGCCCAATACCGCCAGCACGCCGCCGGGCGGGAGCGGCAGAGAAGCGGGAGCCAGTTCGTCGCCGCCGATTCCAAACACCAGTGATGGGCCTGCGGCCGCCGTGCCGGCAGCTGCAGCGTACGGGTGCGGCCCAGGAAACCGGGTCCGAACCTGACTGACCGTCACCACGGCAGGCAACGGTTCCACCTTGAAGGGACGCCGTTCGACCTGTGGCGCCACCGGCGTTCCGGGCGACCCAACAAATACCTGGCATACCGCAGCGTTGCTGCCGGCCACGGGCCCGAAAGCCACAGCCCGCCCCCTGGCGGCCGCGACGGCGGGCAGTCGCGGCCAGGCCAGGCGGCCTTCCTCCGTGGAACCGGCAGGGAAAAACAGCCTGTTGGGCAGCGCCCCGAAAAACCTTGCAGTCACCAGTTCCCGGCCGCCGGAAACAATGATGGTGATCGCTGCCTGCGAGCCATCCCGGACCAGGTCGTGAACCAGCTCTTCGGCCCACGCCAGCGGACCGGCACGGAACGCCGAAACCCAGGATCCCCAGCCGGTAATGACCAACACCAGTGGCGTGCCGGATTCTTCTCCGCCGAGCCTGCGGGCCATCTCCTGGTGCAGCAACTCGAGGACCCGGACGGCATGGCGTGCCTCATGCAGGCCGGCGTGGGCACCCGTCCGGTGATCGCCGGCCCGGTGGCGGAAGGCGCCAACGGCGTCGAGGTAGTACAGGTGGCTCTCCTGAGGGTGCGAGGCAAGCCCTATCACTGCAAGTTCCAACGCATCCAACGCTCCGGAACCGGCTCCGCCCAGCAGGGCCAGATGGCTGTCCAGGGCCGGATCCCACACCAAAGGAATGACCTGCTGTTCCGCCGGCAGGTCCAACAGTCCCAGGCCAACGGGCCGGGACTGCACGCCGGATTCGGATCCGGCGCCTGCAGGTTCCCGGCCGCCACGCCACGGCGGGCCGACAGGCCGCTGATTGTCGATTACGGGCTCCTGGACCAACAACGGCAATGGCGCTGCTACCGGCCGCCTTGGGGGCGCCCCGTTCCAGCTGGCCCACAGGTCCCTGACCAGGGCCACCAGTGGAGCTGCTGCGCGGGCAGGGGTGGGCGCAGCGTCAGGTTCACCGGAGCCGGCGCCGGGATGTTCCAACTGATCCACCGCCCGCCGCACCCATAACGGCGGCGTTGCCCGACCCGTAGCGCTGGTTGCGGTTTGAAACTCCTGGATGCATTCGCTGCCCCGGGCCAGGAATGCCCGGCCCGGTAAGCCGATGCCGATGGCGGCGGCCGCCGGGGATCTGATGATCTCCATCGATTCCATCTCCGACTGGACACGAAGGGCGATGCTGGACGTGACATTGGCCCGGATGTCCGCGGTGAGCGCACCCTGGGGCCGCTGGGTGGCCATCACCAGGTGCAGGCCCAGCGACCTGCCAACGGCAGCGATCCGCATCAGTTCACGGAGTACCTCGGGTGCATCGTCGACCAGCATCCGGAACTCGTCGATGATAATCACCAGGTGGGGGAGCGGCGGATCCCCCGGTGCGGGCAGGAAGGCGCCGAGGTCCGGGACGCCCGCAGCGGCGAGGACCCGCTCACGGAACCGGACTTCGGCACGCAGGGAGGCCAGCGTCCGATCCAGTTCGTGGCTCGAGAGGTCGGTCAGCAGACCCACGCAGTGAACCAGCCCGGCCAGGGGACCCAGGCCGGAACCGCCCTTGAAATCAATAAAAAGAAAAGTGACCCGATCCGGCGGATACGTGAGGGCCAACGCCAGGGCCAGCGTCCGCAGCAGCTCCGACTTGCCTGATCCCGTGGTCCCGGCCACCAACAGGTGGGGGCCGTCCGCTTCCAGGTCAAACCCGCACGATCCTTCCGGTCCCAGCCCCAGCGGAACTGGAAGCCCGGCCTGCCCGGCACCGGATTTCCAGCGGAAGGCCGTTTGGCCGGCAGAGGTCGGAACCAGCGCACTGAGTGGGCAGGCCGCCGGTGTTGGCTGCGTGCCCGGATCCGGACGCATCGGAGCCACTGCTGACTGACGGCAGAAGCGGCTGAAAACAGACTCTGAGGCCAGGTCCGGGACAAATTGCAGCCGCCGCGGGCCTGACTGCACGGTGGATCCCCGCCCGGAGAGGATCACAGTGGAATCGTCCGGGCCTCCTGCCGGAAAGAACTGCAGGACGCGCCAGCCCCGGCGCAGAGCCTCACCAGGCAGTCCATCGCCGGTGCTGTCTTCGGCTGGGTCTGCCGGTGAACCAAGGACCAGGAAAACGCCGGCGCCGCCATTCCGGGACAACGCATCCAGGCATGCAGGCGTGGTGGCGGTCAGGGCCACCTGTGGCAGATACCGCGCGGCCAGGGGCAGCAGCGAAGCGGGACCGTGGACAAGCACCCGGGCATTGCGGCCCCGCGGGTACCCTGTCAGCTGCATCAGGAACGACCGGCACATCCCCAGGACGAGGTCTCCGGGCCCGCGGATGGTTGCATGCCGGATACCCGGGTCCAGGGACACGGGGACAGTACCCGCTGACGGGATGCGGGCACCGGGAACAGGCGGTTCGATCAGGACATTTGCCGGCCGCCGGGCCAGGCCCAGCCGGAGCCACAGGCCGTCCGGCGGCGGATCGTCAGAGGTCCCGGCAGCCTGCCGCGCTGCCAGTGCCACCAGGGACAGGGCCGGAGCGGACTGCACCCGCCGCTGCCGGTCCTGTTCCACGGCCGACCGGACGGCCGCAGAAAGTTCGCGCCTGTAGCGGCGGGAAGCTGCCACCGGAAGGGCGACGGAGACCGCGGACACAGCAGAAAACGCCAAAAACAGCCACATCCCGGTGAAAGCCGAGAGGCCGACCCCCACCACAAGTGGCAGGAGGGCAGGCAGCAGCAGGGCCCTGCTGAACGGTTCGCTCCGGCCGGGGACAACCAAGGGCATCTGCACGGAAAGCCCGGCATCCGACAGCGGCGCCTGTGGCACATCGACGAAAACGAGGGACATGGTGGTGTTGCCGCACCGGATGCCCGACGAGGTGGACACCGTCGCCCGGTTGACCTGCACACCGTCAACCTCGGTGCCGTTGGCACTGTCCAGGTCGACAAGAACGATGTCTGTGTCCGTGACAACCAGCCGGGCATGTTCGCGGGAAAGGTCAGGGTCCGGGATGGAGATCCGCGCATGGTCGCGGCCGATGGTGTAGGTTCCCCGCCGCAGGGGTATCAGGGTGCCGGCGCCGGGTCCGCTGTGCACTGCGAGTATCAGTGACGCCGGTGGCAGGCCATGGCTGCCGGGCCGTTGGGCACCCCGGCCCTGCTGGCGGTCCGTGCGGTACCTTGCTCCGCAGGCCACGAGCACCGCCCCATTGACCAGGGGTGGCGTTCCAACGGCCAGGGAGCCCAGGTCCTGTCCCGCCACCGTCACCCCAACCACGGCATAGGACGCCGCGAGGACTGGGAGCAGGTCACTGCCGGGAGTCCCCGAAGGGGCTGCAACGGTCAGCTCCAACGGTTCCGTTGGCACCGCTGAGCCGGGGCGGCCCACCAAGGTGAAATGCAGTGTCATGGTTGTGGTCCTTACCTCGTTGCCACCACGCTAGCCAGCAGGCTTCCCGCCGTCGCGGCTGCGGGTTTCCATGTGGAAAAGTGCGGATGTCAGCGGGCGTCCGGTCTCGCCGGTGGCATCCGCCTCGGTTAGGATCGCTACACCATCACCTCCGTCCGTTTGGAAAGCAGGCGCCTCCCGTGAGCACCGTAGCCGCCAGCGCAGACGTCTCCGCGGATGCCCTGATCGGTGCCGGGACAAAAGTCTGGCATCTGGCCCAGGTCCGGGAGGCTGCACGTGTGGGGGAGAACTGCGTTGTGGGCCGGGGGGCCTACATCGGCCCCGGAGTGGTGCTGGGCAATAACTGCAAGGTCCAGAACTACGCCCTGGTCTACGAACCGGCAGTGCTGGCGGCCGGTGTTTTCATCGGCCCGGCAGTTGTGCTGACAAATGATGTTTTCCCCCGCGCAGTAAACCCCGACGGCGGCCTGAAGACTGAGGACGACTGGCACAAGGTCGGCGTCACCATCCTGGAAGGCGCCGCTGTGGGTGCCCGCGCCGTCTGCATCGCCCCGGTGACCATCGGGGCTTGGGCCACTGTGGCAGCAGGCGCCGTTGTCACCAAAGATGTGCCGGACTTTGCCTTGGTCGCAGGGGTCCCGGCACGCCGGATCGGGTGGGTAGGGAAAGCCGGGCAGCCGCTGCGGCTGGAGGGACAGGACTGGGTTTGCCCGATCACCGGAGCGCATTACCGGGAACACGACGGGACCCTGCGGGAGGCCTGATTCATGGGCCGTGCGTGCCGCCGATATTGGTTGGCTTCATACCCCCTCAGGTACGCTAGAGCCGCAGACCCTGCACAACAGGGTGCTGCCCGCTTTCTATCCAGGAGATTTTGTGACCGCTGACCTCGTTATCGTAGGGTCCGGCTTTTTTGGCCTGACAATTGCAGAGCAAGCCGCAACGGAGCTCGGGCTCAAGGTCGTTGTCCTCGACCGCCGCCACCACATTGGTGGAAACGCATACAGTGAAAAAGAAGAGCAGACGGGAATTGAGATCCACCGCTACGGCGCGCATCTCTTCCACACCTCAAATGAGCGGGTCTGGGAGTACGTCAACCGCTTCACCACTTTCACAAACTATGTGCACAAGGTTTACGGCGTCCACAAGGGCGAGGTCTACTCACTCCCCATCAACCTGGCCACCATCAACCAGTTCTTCCGGGCCAACCTCACCCCGGGCCAGGCCAAGGACCTGATTCAGGAACAGGCAGGCGAACTGGCGGGAACCGATCCGCAGAACCTCAATGACAAGGGAATCCAGCTGATCGGCCGGCCCCTATATGAGGCCTTCATCAAGCACTACACCGGTAAACAGTGGCAGACGGACCCCAAGGACCTGCCGGCCGGCATCATTTCCCGGCTCCCGGTGCGCTACAACTATGACAACCGGTACTTCAACGACAAGTATGAGGGCCTGCCCACCAACGGTTACACGGCCTGGATCGAAAAAATGGCAGAACACCCGAATATCGAGGTCAGGCTCAACACCGACTTCTTCGACGAAAGCCACGAGTACAGCAAGGAAAAGGTGGTTGGCACCATACCCGTCATCTACACCGGGCCTGTCGACCGCTACTTCGATTTCTCAGAGGGCGACCTTTCCTGGCGGACCATCGACTTCGAAGAGGAAGTCCTCGACGTCGGCGATTTCCAAGGCACGTCAGTGGTGAACTACAACGACGCCGACACTGCCTACACCCGCGTCATCGAACCACGGCACTTCCACCCCGAGCGGGAGTACCAGACTGAGAAAACCGTCATCATGCGCGAGTTCTCACGCGCGGCCGAAAAGGGCGACGAACCCTATTACCCCATCAACACGCCGGTGGACCGTGACCGCCTGCTCAAGTACCGCGATCTTGCAGCGGCGGAAAAGGACGTCCTGTTCGGCGGGCGCCTGGGTACCTACAAATACCTGGACATGCACATGGCCATCGGCTCTGCCCTGGCAATGTTCGATAACAAGATCCGGCCGCATTTCGAGAGTGGCGCCAAGCTGGAAAGCGGAGGCGTCGACGCATGAACGAAGCTCCGGGCTGGGCCACCCTTCAGCGGGTGATTTTCCCGCCGGAGTCCGGGGTGGACACCATGTCGCTCTATGCGGACGCCGGCCCGGCCACCGGGGCACGGTTCAAGGAGAGCGATGAGTTCGCCAGGAACACCAAGCCTGTCGAGGAAAAACTCCACCTTGTAGGTTCAAGCTCACGCGACGTTCATTTCGATGATCTGCTGTCGCGCCACTCCATCCGGGTTCGGGCGGGCGAGCAGCTCTCCCTGGGAACGTATTTTAATGCCTTCCCTGCAAGCTACTGGCGACGCTGGACCCCGTTGCGCGACATCCGGCTTGTGGTCGAGACGGCAGGACACGGCTCCGTCGCGGTCTACAAGTCCAATGCCCGCGGCACCGTTCAGCGGGTGGACGGCGCGAGGGTGGACGGCGACAGCCGGACAGAGTTCCTGCTGTCCATCAAACCGTTCGGTGATGGCGGCTGGTACTGGTTCGACCTGGCATCGGGCGCCGGGGACCTTGTCCTGAAGGAAGCCCGCTGGGAGGGACCGCCGGCACTTCGCGCCGGGAAGCAGGCCACCATCCAAATCACCACCATGGACAAGCCGGACTTCTGCCTGGCCAACATCCGGACACTGGCCGACCACCCCGAAGCGCTTGAACTCGCAAGGGAAGTCATTGTTGTCGATCAGGGCTCCCGGAAAGTCGTCGCCGAGCCAGGCTTCGCTGATGTCGCTGCGCGGCTGGGATCCAAGCTTCGCATCATCAACCAGGCCAACCTGGGCGGCTCCGGCGGCTTCGCCAGGGGCATGTACGAGGGCGTCAACAACGGCAGCGACTATGTCCTGCTGCTTGATGATGATGTGGTCATCGAGCCCGAAAGCATCCTGAGGATGATGGCATTCTCGGGCCGCTGCAAGAAACCCACGATCGTGGGCGGGCACATGTTCGACCTTTACAGCCGGAGCACCCTGTATTCGATGGGTGAGACCATCGACGCGCGGACCTTCTCGCCGAGCCAGCCGCACGAGGACATGCAGATGCGGCACGACTTCAGTGTGTCAAACCTTCGTCAGACTCCTTGGCTCCACCGGCGCTTCGACGTTGATTACAACGGCTGGTGGATGTGTATGGTCCCCACGTCGATCATCCGCGATATCGGCTTGCCGCTGCCGCTTTTCATCAAGTGGGACGACTCGGAATACGGGCTTCGCGCACGGGCTGCCGGATACCGCACAGTTTCGCTGCCCGGCGCGGCCCTCTGGCACATTTCATGGCTGGACAAGGACGACCTGGTGGGCTGGCAGGCCTACTTCCACAACCGCAACAGACTGATTACTGCGCTCCTGCACAGCCCGCATCCCAAGGGCGGGGATGTTCTTGCCAGGTCGTTCCAGGAAGACGTGAAGCACCTTGTTTCGCTCCAGTACTTTACGGCACAAAACCGCCTTCAAGGCCGGGACGACCTGCTCGAGGGACCTGGCCGCCTGCACCCGACACTTGGCACCCAACTGGCCCGCATCAACGAGGCCCGCAATTCCTACACTGATGCACAAATGGTGGAGGACGTAGACGACTTTCCGGCGCCCGCCTTGGGGGCAGGACTGTCGGCGGGATCCGACAGCAGGATGCCTGCGAAGAAGGACATGGTCAGATGGGGTGTGGCCACGGTGGCACGGCAGTTGCTCAAACAGCCTTCAGCGGAGTCACTGGAGCGTCCCCAGGCCTATCTTGCGCACCTTGATAACCGCTGGTTCCGCATTGCGAATTTCGATTCGGTGGTTGTTTCAAATGCCGAGGGCACCGCTGCGTCCTGGTACAAGCGCGATCCCCGCAAACTGAAAGCCATGCTCAAGCTCTCCGCCGTGCAGCATGCCAGGCTGTTCAGGAACTGGAACTTCCTCGCAGAAACCTACCGCTCGGCCCTGCCGGACCTCGTATCGATGGAATCCTGGCGGAAAACCTTTGATGATGCAGGCAAGTCGGCCGCTGGCTCTGAATAGCCGTCCTGGCGCGGCTGCCGGTCGGCTGCAGCCGGCCGGGGCGCGCTGGGCCGGATGGTCAGCCAGCGGTGCAGGCAAAGCCCGCTGACAGCGAGTACCAGCAGGTACATGGCCGTCAGGCCCTGCCAGGTTCCCGGGGGCTGCCAGAGCGGCTCGAGCATCTCTGTCCAGTTGACGTGGTCCTGGATCCCCAACGTGTAACGGCGCATTCCTTCAAGGAAAACGTACGTGTGCGCCAGGATGGCGAGGACGATGCTCCACCGGAGCAGCGACGAGCCCCATGGTGTCACTTTGTACGGGCGGAAGCGGACGGTGACGCCGGCCGCCAGAATCATCGTCACAACCATCGCCAAGGCGTACCGGCCCTGCCAGATCCAGCCCAGCTGCTCACTGGAACTTGCCTGCAGGACAACAGGAATCACGAGCACGGTCAGCGTGAGCAGCACCATTGCCCACCGCCCACGGACCGGACGGGACGTATAGGCGAGAAGCAGCATGGCCCCGAAGCCGAGGACCCAGGCGTAGGTGGCGGCGACGGGCGGTTGTGTGTCGAGCCAACCGAGGACACCCACGTACTGGGCCATGAAGGCGACTGTTTTATCCACCATTTCCACAGCCGCCACGTCTGCCGGGATGGATTCACTGCCGGCCAGGAGGCTTTCGAAGCTCTTTGCCGAAACAACCCACCAAAGTGCGAATGAGCATGACAGTCCCACGGCCAGGACGGCGGCCTGGGCCCGCCTGTCCCGCAGCGCCCGGAAGAGTGCAGGGGCGCTGTGACAGAGCATGGCGGAAAGGGCGGCAATGGCAAGCCAGAGCAGGGAAAGGGGCCGGGTATGGGCCAGCAGCGCACCAGCCAGCGCAAAAATGACAAGCAACAGGCTGCTGATTTTTGTTTTACGGGCGGACTGTTCAAGGATGGCGCAGAGGCTCATGAACACCGCACCTGATGCAGCGATTTCCAGGGCGTTGGGATTAATGGCGCCGGTGAGGAAAAATACGGACGGCGTCAGGGCGATGGCGCCGGCAATAACAGGCCTTTGAAAGCGGCGAAGGGAAGCAGCCGCACAAAAGATTGACGCAAGAAAAAATGAAACAAGCCAGGTGTTGATAAGCCGCATCGCATAAATGGCCGGCTCGCCGCTGAGGCCCCGGCTGCCGAGGCCAACAATTGCATAGTAGACAGGATTGTAATTGCCGGCCGACGTCTTGGCGGGAATCCAGGTCCTGTCGCCGGCATCAATTTGCTGTGAGCAGTCCGGGGTGACATCCGACTTTTGGGCAAAGCAGCTGTACTCGCCAAGGTGCGCAATGTAGCCCGGGACATTAACGGTGAGCGGCTCACCCTGAATGCCGGAGCTGCTGCCGCTGAATTGTCCCCTCGCCACGGCTGCGGCTTTGATGGCGTGGGCGGGCTCGTCGGGGACCGACATAAGGGGAGAAGCGAAGCTCCAGATCGACCCCAGGCAGCCAAACAGCAACCAAGCGGTGACCAGGACGCGGACCGGGGAAGGTAGCTGGTTGAGGCTGGATGAACGACTGTTTTTGGGCGCCAGAGCCTGCCTCTTGAAAATCTGCATGATAGTTTAAATGGTACTTGGAGCTGTGCCGTTCGCTGGCTGAACACTCCGTACCACTGGAGAGGCCACCCATCATGCGAAAATCTGCTCCCAGGGAGTCGTCCGCCTCAGCGGCGACCGCAGCAGACCCTGCCCCGTCAAACCTTGCGGTGGTCCTTTACCGGCATCCGATAGTCCGGTTCCTGCTGGTGGGCGGGTTGTCTTTTGCGCTTGACTTGGGGCTTTTGGCGATATTCCATGAGGTATTCGGGGTGCCGCTGTGGATTGCCACGCCCATCGCATTCCTCATCAGCCTGGTATTCAATTTTCTGTTGCAGCGGATTTTCACTTTCCAGGCGAATAACAATGGAAGCGTCAGCGCGGCAAAATACGTGCTGCTGGTGATTGTTAATGTCTTGGTCAGCGATTTGATTGTCACCGGCTTTGACGCGGCGGGCTGGTCATATATTTTTGGAAAGGCATCGGCAACAGCGCTGACGACAGTTTGGAATTACTTCCTCTACCGGCACTGGATTTTCAAGCGCGTTCCCGAAGAGTACAGCGGTTCCTGAACTATCCAACGAGACGGTTGTGCCCTCTGGCTTGCATGGTTGTGCCGACACGACGAAGTCCCCGTCCCGGAAGGGATGGGGACTTCGTCGTTTCAGTCCGTAGGGCCGGTCTCAGCCCGGATGCCGCCGGGAGGCATTCGTGTTCCCGCACCCACCGGCGAACCCGGCACAGGAGCGCTGGGCAGCCCGCTGGGCCCGGTGGATGGAAGGGGCGGGCTGGGCTTCCCGGTCCGGACCGGGCTCTTGCCCCCGGGACGCCACACGGGAAGCTGCTGTCCGCCATGCAGGTACCGGAAGAGAATCAGGCCTCCTGCCGCGGTGACCAACAGATAGGCGACGCTGAGGACAAACCAACCAAGTGGCGGCTGCCAGTGGGGGGACGAGAAGAGGGTCTGCCAGTTGGCTATTTCGCTGATACCAACAACGTAGCGCCGCAGCACGTAGACGAAGGTCAGGGTGTGGCAGAAAACCATTACCCAAAAAACGACCCGTGAGACCCTGACGGCAGCCGGGCTGGCGGGGAAGCGGAGTTTGCGTAATCCGAGTCCCACGCTGATGAACAGGACCATAACGAGGGGCAGGGTGTACCGGCCCTGCCAGATGAATCCCATCCCCCGCCACAGGGCGGTCTGCAGCAGCGCCGGCACCAGGTACAGCATGGCCAGGGCCACCCAGTAACCGGTCCAGTGCCGAAGCGGCCGGACGCAGAAGGGGACAATCAGTGCTGCCACCATCAACCCGCCCCAGACAAGCTGGACCAGTTCCGGCGCCGGTGTGTCGAGCCAGCCCATGGTGCCGATGTACTGCGGGAAGAAGTCGTAGGTGCGGTCAAGCATGATGATGAATCCGCGGTACAGCGGTGCATCGGGATGCGGGCTTGCAATGCCTTCCGGCGCCACGCCCACGTTTGCGGGCCCGTTGGATGCCAGGTACATCCACACCAGGCCCAGCACGGCGCCGGGGACCGCCAGCCCTGCGGCTATCAGGACGCGCTTGTCACTGAAGACGGCAATCGTGCGGCGGAAGCGGAATGAACAGACACCGACTACCAGGGCGCAGAGCAGCCAGATCAGTGATATTTGCCGGGCGTTGGCAAGGACCACCGTTGCCGCAGCAACCGTCGCCAGGGCCGGAATCACCCTTTTGGTATTACGCCAGTTGTCCAGCACCACAACGAATCCCGCGAAAGCGGCCATGGTCGCAGCGATTTCCAGGGAGTTCGGATTGATGCCACCGCCCAGGAACAGGACCATTGGCGTGACACTCAGTGCAGCAATCAGCACCGGGAATTTGGGGCGCCTCAGTTCAGTAAGGGCTGTGAAGCCGGCGGCAAAGAACACCGCACACAGCAGCGCGCTGACCAGGCGCATTGCGTAGAGGGCCGGCGCGCCGGACATGAACAAAGTGGGCAGGCCAACCACCCAGTAGTACATGGGGTTGTAGGACCCCGCGGACGTCACCCCGATGTTGGTGAACGTATCGTCCGAATAGATGGGGGCAGTGCAGTCAGCCGCTTGGGTGCGGTTGAACTTGTAGCAGCTTTGCGCGTGCAGGCTGGCGATGTAATTGGGAACCCGGACATGGACACCATGGCCGAACGAAGTGCCTTCCTCGACCAGGACCTGGCCCCGGACCACGGCAGCGGCCTTGATGGTGTGTGCCGGTTCATCGGGAGCACCCATCAGCGGGGTAGCCAAGGACCACAGACCGAACAGGAGGGAGAAGATGGCGGTGAGGAGAGCGAACGTCGGCAGCGGCCGGGGAAGGCTGCGGCGTCCGGTGTTTTTCGTAAGGATGGTCATTGTCCGCCTCCAACGGTGCTGATGAGCCTGCGGGCGTCGGCAATGGCTTTTTTACCCGGAGACATCACGAACGCGAACGCATTGGCGTTCTTCTGCGCCTCTTCACTCAGGACGCTTTCAGCCATCGACTGGGTCAGCCTGCCCAGCTCGGGTTCCTCGTACTGCCGGCAGACGTAGACATAAATGACTGTCGCGAGCGCGTAGCCGGATCGGCCGTCGAGGCCCTGCACCACGGACCTTGCCGAGGACTGGACTGTGCCTGTGCTGACGGCGTCGACAACCGAAGTGGCCTGCAGCCGCCGGGGCTTGCCGTCGAAGACCAGTTGCGCGGCAGTAAATCTGTTGCCGATGATGCTGCCGTCCAGGATCGACAGCCCGCCGTCAGTGTCGTCGAGCTTGTTCGCAAGGTCCAGCGGCGGTGAGGATACCTGTCCCAGGACCGTTGACGGCAAGGAATCAGGGGTGGCAGGCGTCCAATCCACGCCGGCATCCCGGCCGAGATAGTCGTTGACCGGTCGGACAGTGTCCGATGGACCTTCCGGGACCAGCACCGTGATCCCGAGATCCGGCAGGTCTGTTTCGGGGTTCAACTCGAGCAGGCGCGGGTCGTTCCAGCGTGTGATCCGGCCTTCAAGGATGCCGGCAAGGACCGGCGCATCCAGCACCACGTCACTGACGTCCTTGATCTTGATGGCTACACCCACCGGCAGGACTCCTGCAGCGAAGGAGACGGCACCGTCGGCCGTGCACATCCCGCGCACGGACGCGGCCACATCGTCCGGAAGCGGGGATGAGCCAACAGCAAAATGGGCCTGCCCGTCCTGGAAAGCCTTGAGGCCGGGGGCTGTGCCGTCCGGGGAGTAGCTTACCGAGGCGCCCTTGACGGCTTCGCCCCAGGCCAGGCCCCAGGCACTGACTGACCCCTGGGCGGCATTGCTGCCGATTCCGGTCAAAGCACCCTGGATGGTACCCGGGGGAGTGGTTGAACAGGCAGCCAACGACAGGAGGCCCACCAGCAGTCCTGAAGTGCGTATTTTATTGCGGTTGGAAAGGTGAATCACGTGTCAAGCCTAATGCCCACACCCGGCGGCGACGGGCAGGCCGCCTCCCGCGGGACGCCCGGACATCCTCACCCGCAACCCGAGATCCGGTACAGCCGCGCTGCGTCGCCTTCTGAATCAACGAGGGTAAGCCCCCTGGCCTGGCCAATATCCGTGACACCCGGATAGGTCTCGGAGCCAGGCAAATCGATGAGGTAGTCGGAACCGAAATCCAGGACGTACTGGACGTTCTGGTTGCGAAGGGCGGGACACAGCCCGCTCACGTCGGGCCCGTCCTTGAGGCTTTCGTTGATCAGCTTTGCGTCCGGACCGGCTTCTGCAAACAGGTGCGCGGTCAGCACTCGCCGTCCCGTGTACGCGTAGGCGAGTGAGCTGCCGTTCCAGGGATTGTCGGCAATCACGGCGTCAGCTGGAACGTGGTCCGGCAGGCGTTTCAACAGGGCCAGTTCAGCCGGGGTCAACAAGTCGGAATCGGCACTCAACTTGTACACCCCTGATGCGCCGCGGATGTAGTGTGTGAGCGGCCCGGCGGTACTGGCCAGGGCCAGCAGGACGATGGTTGCCGCCGCGGCGACGAGGGCGGGACCGCGGCCGCGGAGTTGTGCCCGGCCTTCAAGTGTCCCCTGCAGCCTGGCCGCCATGGCTGACGACTGCCACCAGTCCCAGAGAGCCAATGCACCGAGCACGGCAAGGGGTGTGGCGAACAGCGGCAGGAGCGCTGCGAGCCTGTAGGTGTCGCCGTACCAGGTGCCTATCAGTGCGTCCCGGACGGCACCCTTGGGGAACGACGCGGCCACAACGTAAAGGCCGCCCAGGACAGCGTATGAGAATGCCATCCAGCGGTGCTTTCGTTGCCGGAAAACGGTGAGCAATCCGGCCACTGAGAGGGCGGCGACAATAACGGCCGGGATCGTGGATTGCATGGTGCTGACCGTGAGGATTTCACCGACGGCGGCGCCCGGCTTAACTGCCGGGCCCCAACTGTCGTACGGGGCTGGACGCAGCTTGAACCACAGCAGGGCCGCAACCAGGAGCACGGCCAGGCTGGCGGCACTGAACAGGACGGACCGGAGCGCGCCGGCCCGGAGGCCGGAGCGCCTCGCGATGCGCCACCAGAGCAGTCCAGCCAGGGGCAGGCCCATCGCTATGGTGGTGTTGACCGAGCTCGTGTGGGCGAAGGCAATGCCGCCCAGCCCGAGTATCAAGGCAAAAATCCAGCTGCGCAGGGGGTCCGTGCGGGTCCGCCCGAGCCGGACAACGGCCGCGAGGCAGGTGATCAGCGCCGGCATCATGCTGACGGCCAACGCGTAGGGGAACAACGGACCCCAAACGATCATGAGATACGGGAAGGCAACCTGGGCCGCTGCAATGATCCCTGTGACCACCAGGGCTGCGGGCCGGCGCGAGATGGTTTTGGCCACCAGGAACAGGCAGGACGCGGGCCAGAGGACAGCGGCGATAACCAGGTTCAGGGCGTTCTGCGCCGTGGGGATGTCGACGGCGGCCACCTGGACCAGGAGCGCGGCGAAGGAGTGCCATGCCGCGGGATAGACGGCGTCCAGGCCCGATACCCCCTGCAACGCAGCGAGATTGAGCGAGGACGCGTTGCCGGTATCCAGGATGAACCGGATGGCGTTCAGGTGGAAGACATTGTCGAACACCTGCGAAGGGTCTGCCGGCGAGCCCACCAGCTGCACAAACCTGATGGCTGTTGGGATTGTCGCCAATGCCAACGCCGCGAAGGGCAGCCATTGGCGGAGGGGCGGTGCCCCTGTAAGACGCCACCTGACTCCGCGCGTTACTGCCAACGCTGCTGCGGCCAGCAGGGCGCTGACCAAAAGGTAAGGCAGGATGCTCCACGGCACGCCAATGGCCCCGCCGAGTACCCCTGCCAGGCCGGCGGACGCAGTGGACAGCAGGGGCGCCAGGCCAAGGATGGCTCCGGCGCGGAACTTCAGGCACGCACCGATCAAAGCGCCCGGTATATACAGGAGCAGCACTGCCAAGGCTATCGCAGGTACGGCGCCAAGCCAGCTCACAATGCGGCCCCGTCAACTTCGCGGGTCGGGGCCTCGCCCCTGACCAGGCGCAGGATGGCCAGCAGTTGGATCACGGTAACTGCCACTTCGCCGATCACCAGGCCGAGGGCGCCGCCTTGGCCGCCCATAAGGCCCGACAGGATGATCATGGCCGGCAGACCCAGCACTGCCCCAACAATGGTGCTGTAGAACACAACGCGCATCTTCTTGGCCGGTACAAGCCAGTGCGCCCCGGTGGAGGTTGTGACGCAAACCAGGAAGAATGACAGGCCAAACCAGAAGCAGGTCCAGAAATCGGCAGGCACCTTCGGGAACAGCATGAAGCTAACCCACGGCCCCAGGAGCGCCAGGAGCGCCCAGCCTGCAAGGCCGAGGCCGGTGAGGGCCCGGAGTGAAAACACCCGTCTGCGGGTATGGTCGCCGCCGTGTTCGCTGACCCAGCCCTGAAGGCTGTTACCCAGGGCAGCCGTGGCGAGGAGCCCGATCCGGTAGAACTTTTCGGCCGTTACGAAGGATGCAAGTCCGGCCGTTGACGCGGCAAACTGCACCACAAGCACAGGTGTGGACGCGTAGGCCCCGGCCGCAGCAGTAATGCCGGCACCCGCACGCAGCGCCCAGATTTCCTTCAGGATGGCGGTAAGGCCGAGTCCGCTGAAATCACTTCGGTTCGAGTGGTCCTTGTTGAACCAGAGGGTTCCCGCCAGCCCCAGCACTATCAGGGCAAGCGGGTAGAAGGAGATCTCACCCGTTGCAAACAGCAGGGGAATGACGCCCAGTGTTGCCACCATCCGGGGGAGGACGTCGTATTTGGCAATGCGCCCGGCATGTCCGGTCGCGATGCAGTACCAGGCCGGGGTCAACCCTGCAGCGGCCTGGGCGCAGGCCATCAGGAAGGCAAGCCAGAACTGGCTGGCGCCTGTGGTGAAGGCCAGTGTGAGCGCCATCAGCGGCACGGCACAGACAAACATGAACGAGCGGGTGACGAAGCTGACGGCGTAAAAGCGCCGCCGCACGGTCTCATCACCGGACGCGGCGACCGCGGCCGGGCCGGTCAGGGGCCAGCCGAGCCCGATGAGGATGGCAGCGATGGCACCGACGGCCTGTCCCACAGCGAGTGAGTTCCAGGCAGGAGCGCCGCCAACGTTGGCGATGATGGGCAGCAGGATGAAGGAGGACAGGGACGCCAGAAGCGGCAGCCCGGCGAACGCTGCGATCCTTTTGATCATGCTGCCGTCTCCCCGGTGCCGGCAGCGGCTTTACACATAGTCATAAGCGTCCTTGCCGAGCTGGCCTTTTACAAAGACGTCTTCCACTTCGCTCCTGAACCTGGACTTTTCGTTCAGGATGGCGGCGCGGTAGCCGTCCTGTTTGGCAACCTCGGCGTCAAAGTTGCCAATGAGCTGCGGGAGCATGGCTGCGGCAGTCGATACCTCGTCCTTGCCCGGCGTGATTTTGTGTTCCCAGGGGACGGGGACGTCGGCGTAAAAAGCTCCGGAGCCCCGGCGGGCCACGATGCTGAGCGCGCCGGACAGTGCCGCCTCGCGGGGCATCCGGTCTTTTCCGGGATGGTGGCCCAGGTCAAGGTAGACCCCGCAGCCCTGCAGGGTGCCCACCACTTCTGCCCGGGTCATGCCAACGATCGGCTGCCATTCGATCGAGGGCGGGCACAGTTTCTTCACGGCCTCGATGATGTGGCCGCCCTTGGCCGGGTTGTACGTCACCAGGTTCCTGTTGCGGCTGGTTTCCGGATGGGCCTGGAATTCGCTGTTGGGTGTGTAGTCGGAGATCAGGGACGGCACAACATCAAAGCGTGTCGCCACGAAGGCCCACGCGTAAGAGGACTGGACGAGGTGGGCCACGTCGCGGTCGTTGCGGAGGAACGCGGGGGCCACCTTGTTTTTCCACATCCGGGCGAAGGGGACGGCAGCTTCTTTGGCCTTTTCAAAGGGGCCGGCATCACTTCGGTGCCACATCCGCTCCGCCATAAACGTGAGGGAGTTATCGATGCTCAACCACCAGCACATGCGGCGGGCCAGTTTTACGCCTGACATCTCGTAGACGTAGGTTTCCGGATACACCACCACGTTCCCGGGGGCGTCAATGATCGCCGGGGCCTCCGGCGCGTTGTAGATGTTGTACTGCTCAACCCTGTCGTTGTGCACCGTGTGCGGGTGCGGAACGAGGTAGGCGTCGCGGCCCAGTTCGCGCAGCATGTCGACAAGCTGATGCAGTGCTTCCGGGCCGCCGGTCCTTAGTCCTTTGTGGTACAGGACGAAGATGGTTCCTGAGTGATCGGTCATGGGTGGTCCTTCGATTTCGGCCGCGCAGTGGGGCGCCGGCGCTGCATGATGGAATTCCTGCTCAGCGCAGGCGGGCGGCCAGGGCGTCGTCGATCTTTCCCATCTTCAGGCGCTGGGCGTCACGGACGCCGGCCAGGGCGGCCACAAGGTGCTTGCGCCGGTTGGGACCAAAACCAAACCGGACCACATGGCTTTGAATCTCCATGTAAATCCGGCGCAGCACCCATTTGGGCTGCTTGAAAGCGTACCGGCGGGCGAGGACCAGGGAGTTCCTGGTGATGTAGTAGACCCGGAAAGGTGCGTGGTAGTACACAAAGAGCTTTTTCGCGCCGACGTGGGCATGCCACCCGAGGATCGTCATGGGACGCGCATTGCCCAGGCTGTGCTCAAGGTTGCAGCCCCGCCCGGCAAGGGCACGGAGCCCCTTTTCGCGGAGCCGGGCATTGAATTCCGAATCCACGCAATCAATGAAGAATCCCTCATCAAAGGACCCCACAGCGGTGAAGGTACTGGTGCGGACCAGGCTGCCGCTGGTCATGGGGTCAAAGATCTGCGGTTCCTCCGGGCTTCCCCAGGACGGCAACGGGATGTTGTTGTGCGACTCGGCGCAGACCATGCCCACGGTGGCCGGTTCGGAGGAGGAGGCAGCCGTTGCCAGGGCCGAAGCTACGTAGTCGCCGGTGAAGCGGGAATCCTGGTCCATGGTGACCACCCATTCCGGGTCCCAGCGGCTGATTGCTTCGTTGACGCCCAGGTTGAGGGCCCGGGCAATGCCGGAATTGGTGCCAAGGCGGACCACCACAGCGCCGGCGTCTTCCATGGCCCGCAGCGATTCGGTGACATCCGCCGGCGATCCGTCGTCAACCACCACCACGTGCTCCACATACTGCAGGAGCCATTCGATGTTTGCCACGTTCTCGGGGCCGGGGTTGAATGCCGAAACCACACCGCACACGTTGCGGGCACGGCTGGTCACTGCCGGTTCTTCCGCGCCCATCAGACGGCCCCCACCTGGCGGAAGCGCCGGAGCGCCGTGGCAAGATTGCGGACAAATGCCAGCCTCGCGCGCAGGATCTTGGAGGCCGAGCGGATGCCGCTGGGGGTCAGGTTCTCGCCGTGGAGCCGATGCAGGATGGTGTCTTCTTCCAGGTAAACGATCGAACGGTTGACGTTGCCCACAGTTGCTATCCACTGGTCGTGGGATTCGTCCATATAGGCGGGAAACGGCAGGATCTGGGCCAGGAGTACACGCCGGAATGCCATGGCACAGCCCCAGTGCAGCCGGTACCCCACCACGATGCCCGCAAGGTTCCGGACGGTGTGGTCCGAATCGGCCGCTTTCAGGCGGATGTCGTGGAAGCGCCCTGAGGGCCCCTCAACGTGCCGGCAGTTGCTGACCACCATGTTCCGGCCGTCAAGGGCGGAGATCATCCGTTCCACCCGGCCCGGCAGCCAGACATCATCCTGGTCCGAAAGGAACACGTATTCGCCGCGGGCTTCACCAAGGGCCCGTTCGAAAGTACGTACGTAGCCCACGTTGCGGTCGGCGTTGATCAGCCGGATCCGGGGGTCGTTCATGCCTGCGACCAGGTCGGACGTCGCGTCGGTGGAGCAGTCGTTGACCACCACCAGTTCGTCGTGGGGTCCGATTTCCGGCAGGATCGAAGCGATTTGTTCTTCGATGTGGCGGGCGCCATTGTATGCCGCCATGCACACGCTGATGCGCGGCGAAGGGGCAGTTGCGGGCTCCATAAGTTTTTTCTCCTCGGGCCTCCGGGCGGTGCCAGCGGGGCGGGCAGGGTCCCCAGCAGTCTAGCAAGCCGGGCCTGCAGGGAGGGACGCGGTGCCGGTCAACTATAATTGGTGGAACACTGCCGGCGAGCTCTTCGCGCGGAATCCACGGAAGGAACCTCAGGTCCATGACCGTTGACGTAATGTTGCCGTACTACGGCGATGTCCATCAAATGAAGCTCGCAGCCCGCAGCGTGATGAATCAGGAAAACCAGGACTGGCGGCTCGTGGTTATCGACGACGGCTACCCGGATCCCGAGCCTGAGCGCTGGTTTTCCACGATCACGGATCCCCGGGTCACGTACCTCAAGAACGAGCAGAACCTGGGTGCCAACGGAAATTACCGTAAGGCCCTGACCCTCGTCGAGGCACCGTATGTTGTCATCATGGGCGCAGACGACGTTATGCTGCCCAACTACCTTGACCTCGTGACGAGCGCGTTCGCGGAATACCCGAAGGCGGACGTGATCCAGCCGGGTGTCCAGGTGATCGACGAGCAGGGAATCGCCTGCACGCCGCTCGTGGACGCGGTGAAAAAGATCTACGCTCCCAAGACCAGCGAGCGGATCGAACTGAAGGGCGAAGTGATGGCCACCAGCCTGGTGCGTGCCGACTGGGCTTACTTCCCGTCCCTTGCCTGGCGCTCGGAGACTGTGAAGCGCATCGGCTTCACCGAGGGCCTGGATGTGGTCCAGGATCTTGCCCTCCTGCTGGACATCGCCGCCGAGCATGGTTCGATGATTGTTGACCCGGTCCTGGCGTTCCTTTACCGCCGGCACTCGGCGTCTGACTCGTCGGTTCGCGCGCTTGACGGCCGCCGTTTTGATGAGGAACGACGCTTCTTCCAGCAGCAGGCGGAACGTTTCGCGGCCATGGGTTGGAAGGGCGCCGCGAGGGCCGCGAACTTCCATACGACGTCCAGGCTCAACGCCGCGTCGTTGATCCTGAAGTCCGTCGGCAAAGGCAAGTTCGACTCGCTGCCCAGGCTGGCGAAGCACATCGTGCGTTAGTCAGCCCCGTAACGGAGTGGGCTTAACGCCGTCGGGTCCCCAACAGAACACTGTTGGGGACCCGATCGCGTTAACGGGACCGTCAGCCCTCCGGGTCCGCTGCACCGGCGTTCCGGGTACCGGACTCGAAACGGTGCTGCAGGACTTTCAGCTCGGATTTGAGGATTGCCACTTCCTCGCACAGGATCCTGACCTCGTCCTCGGCCTGGGACTGTTCCCGGGACAGGTGGAGGCAGACGCCCACCAGCAGCACAAGCGTCATGATGAACAGCAGGTTAGCCGGGACCTGGATGCCCAGCAGCCCGCTGGCTTTTTCCAGCAGGGAGGGGAAGGCCGACAGCAGGAGGGTGCCGATGCCCACCACAATCCAGAGGATGGCGTACTTTTCCCGTAGTTTCTGGCGGCGGAGCATTTCGAAAACAAAAAAGAGTATTGCCAGGACGACAATGGAGCCCATCAGGAGCGACATGTTGGATTTCCTAGTTGGTAGACGGCTCGGTTTTTTTCCGGGTCAGCGCGAACAGGAGCGCCAATCCGGAGCGTCCAAGGTACATCGCTGCCTTGACAGGGTTGTGGCTCGGCGTGCCACCCTGCCGCTCCCGCATGGACACCCCGACCTGCTGGACTGTGCAGCCTGAGCGGATGGCGACGACCAGGGAATCGATGGTGTCCCCGAGGTACTCGGCAGGGTAGTGATCCACGTACTGGCGGATGGCCTTGGAGTTGGCCGCCCGGAATCCTGAGGTGACGTCGGTGAGTTTTGTTCCGGCCAACCGGGAGATGGTCCAGGCCAGGACGTTCATGGCCCACTTGCGGGGGCCGCGGACCTCGTAGTTGCCTTTGTCCGCGAATCTGGCGCCGATGGCAATGTCCGCGTGTTCGAGGCCGTCCAGGACGGCTTTGATGTCCCTGGGATCGTGCTGTCCGTCTGCGTCCACCTGGATCACCTGGCTGTACCCGTGGGTCTTGGCGTATTTGAAGCCCGTCCGCATGGCGCCGCCCACCCCCATGTTGAACGGCAGCTGCAGCACGATGGCCCCGGCGGCCCGGGCCACGTCCGCTGTGTTGTCCCGCGACCCGTCGTCCACCACCAGCACGTCGCAGGAAGGTCCGAATTCAAAGACCTCCGTGATGGTTTTCCCAACGGATTCTGATTCGTTCCATGCAGGCATGATGACCAGAGTGTCGGACCGTGTCACTTTGCGCGGTCCACATTCTCGACGTAGCTCTTGAGGCGCGTTGAAACGAGCGGAAGCTCCAGCCCGGAAGCTTTGATCTTGGCCAGGTCCAGTACGCTGTTCAGCGGGCGGGGGGCTGCGGACTTGCCCTTGAAGTACTCCTCGGTACTCACCCCGGTCACCGACCCGCGCGGTTTGCCGGACAGCTCGTAAACGTCCGCTGCGATGTCCGCCCACGACTGCGGCTCGCCGTCGTTGCTGAGGTTGTAGGTCCCGTACGCTGCACCTGACGTCAGCAGATGCCTGATGCCGGCCGCGATGTCGCTGGTGAAGCTGAGCCGTCCCACCTGGTCGTTGACCACCGACGGTTCAATGCCGCGGTCCGCCAGCGAGGCCATGGTCCGGACGAAGTTGTTGCCTTCGCCGATCACCCAGCTGGTCCTCACGATGTAGTGGCGCGGAACCACGCTGACGATCGCGTCGCCGGCGGCTTTCGTTTGGCCGTAGACGCCGAGCGGCGTCAGCGGTTCATTTTCGTGGTGGACTGCCCGGCCGCCGTCGAACACGTAATCGGAGGAGACGTGCACCAGGGTAAGGTCATGTTCGACGGCGGTCCGCGCCAAGCGCGATACGGCGGCGACGTTGACGGCCCAGGCGGCCTCGCGGCCTTCGGGGGTCTCCGCGGTGTCCACGGCGGTGTAGGCGGCCGCGTTGATGATCGTGGAGTAGTTCTTCCAGTTCCGGCCGGCGAAGGCTTCGTCGCTGCCGAGGTCGAACCCGGCGCGGCCGGCGAACTCAACGGAAGGGTCGCCGTCGTACAACCCGCGGAGGGCCTTGCCCAACTGGCCGTCGGCACCCACCACCAGGGTCTTTTTCGCGGGCATGGGGATCACGTCAGCCAGGCGCGGGTGCGCCTTGTCCTTGTCGGACAGCTCCGCCTGCGCCAGGGAAATGGGCCACTGGATCGCTGAAGCCTCATCCGCAAGGTTGAGGAACGTGTACTGGCCCTGCGCGTCCGCTGACCAGTGGTCGTTGACCAGGTACGTGTACGCGGTGTTGTCCTCCAGGGTCTGGAACGCGTTGCCCACACCGCGGGGAATGAAGATCGCCTGGCTGGCGTCCATTTCGGCGGTGAAGACGGCGCCGAACGACGGGCCTTCGCGCAGGTCAACCCACGCGCCGAAAATCCGGCCGGTGGCCACGGAGATGAATTTGTCCCACGGCTCCGCGTGGATGCCGCGGGTGGTGCCCGCCTTCTCGTTGAAGGAAATGTTGTTCTGGACAGGCTGGAAATCCGGCAGGCCCAAAGCCACCATCTTTTCCCGCTGCCAGTTTTCCTTGAACCAGCCGCGGTTGTCGCCGTGGACGGGCAGATCGTAAAGGACAACGCCCGGAATGGGTGTTTCCGTGGCCGTCAGCTTTTTGCCGAACTCGATGGCCATGGGCTACTGGCCCTGCTCTTTGTACTTGGCTTCCGTGGCGGCCTTCTGCGGGCGCCACCAGTCCTGGTTGTCGCGGTACCAGGCGATGGTGTCCTCGATGCCGAGGTCAAAGTTGGAGAACTGGGGTTCCCAGCCGAGCTCGTCACGGAGCCTGGTGGAGTCAATGGCGTAGCGCAGGTCATGGCCCGGCCGGTCCACCACGTGGTCGTAAGCGTCCGGGGACTGGCCCATGTGCTTGAGGATCAGCTCCACAACCTCCTTGTTGTTCTTTTCGCCGTCGGCGCCGATCAGGTACGTCTCACCGATGGTGCCCTTGTCGATGATGGCCAGCACCGCGGAGGAGTGGTCATTGGCGTGGATCCAGTCGCGGACGTTTTCGCCTTTGCCGTACAGCTTCGGGCGGATTCCGTCGATCACGTTGGTGATCTGGCGCGGAATGAACTTCTCCACGTGCTGGTACGGGCCGTAGTTGTTGGAGCAGTTGCTGATGGTGGCCTGCAGCCCGAAGGACCGGACCCAGGCGCGGACCAGCAGGTCGGAGCCCGCCTTGGTGGACGAGTACGGGCTCGACGGGTTGTACGGGGTCTGCTCGGTGAACCGCTCCGGGTCATCCAGCTCCAGGTCGCCGTAAACCTCATCCGTGGAAATGTGGTGGAAGCGCCGGTTGTGCTTGCGGGCCGCTTCGATCAGCACGTAGGTGCCAATGATGTTGGTGTCCAGGAAGGGGCGCGGATCGTGGAGGGAGTTGTCATTGTGTGATTCGGCCGCGTAATGAACCACAACATCGGTCTCGGCGACGAGGCCGTCCACCAGGCCGGAATCGGCGATATCCCCCTGCACAAAACTGAAACGGTCTGCAGGGAGGCCCTTGAGGGACTCCAGGTTGCCCGCGTAGGTGAGCTTATCCAGCACCGTCACGGTGTGGTCAGTGTGCTCCAGCACGTAGTGGACAAAATTTGAACCAATGAACCCGGCACCGCCGGTTACGAGGAGTCGCGACATAGTCCCCAACGATACCGGATTTGCCGACGCACTTAGTGGGAGGAAAGATGGTGGCATGCGCGGAATAATACTTGCCGGCGGTACCGGCTCCAGGCTTCACCCGATCACATTGGGAATCAGCAAGCAGTTGGTCCCGGTTTACGACAAGCCAATGATCTATTACCCGCTTTCCACCCTGATACTCGCCGGCATCCGTGACATCCTCATTATCACCACGCCCCACGACAGCGAGCAGTTCCAGCGGCTGCTGGGGGATGGCTCCCGCTTCGGCGTCTCCATCACGTACAAAGAGCAGCCGTCCCCGGATGGTTTGGCGCAGGCGTTTGTCCTTGGCGCAGAGCACATCGGGGATGACAGCGTGGCCCTGGTCCTCGGCGACAACATCTTCTACGGCCCGGGAATGGGCACCCAGCTGCGCCGGTTCGAAAATATCGACGGCGGGGCCGTCTTTGGGTATTGGGTGGCGGACCCGAAGGCTTATGGCGTGGTGGAATTCGACTCCGCGGGGAAGGCTATTTCCCTCGAAGAAAAACCCGAAAAGCCCAAAAGCCACTACGCGGTACCCGGCTTGTATTTCTACGACAATGACGTGGTGGAAATTGCCAGGGACCTCAAGCCTTCGGCCCGGGGCGAGCTCGAGATTACCGATGTAAACCGCACCTACCTGGACCGGGGCAAGCTGCAGGTTGAAATCCTGCCCCGGGGCACCGCATGGCTGGACACCGGAACGTTCAGCGACCTCAACGATGCCTCCAACTTTGTCCGAACCACGGAGAACCGCCAGGGATTGAAGATTGGCGCACCCGAAGAAATCGCATGGCGGCTGGGCTTCCTGTCAGATGAGGAACTCCGCAAGTTGGCTGAGCCCCTTGTTAAGAGCGGCTACGGTGCGTACCTGATCAACCTGCTCGAGCACGGACGTTAAGGGCGCCGCGCACTCCAGAGCCGGCGAAGTGCTCCCCGGATGCCGACGGATATTCCGTCCGGCGTCCGGGGAGCATTTTCGTTAATTGCGTCAACAACAAGAAGGCCCGGCGACGGCGCGTTATTTACCGTGTCCGGGCCCTCCCGCTGTTGGTGCCGCGTGCTAGGACACTGTGGTCCAGACACCGCGTGAAGCGGTCCAGTTGACCCGGCCGCCCTGGAAGTTCTGGCTGCAGGAACCATTGCCGGGCGTGCACGTCTGGCTCGACGTGGGGAAGCCGAGCCGGCCCGCCTCGAACCCCTGGGTTGCCCAGGCCTGCTGGATGGGGCCTGGCGTGAGGGGATGGGCGCCGCTGGTGGGCGACCACATGATGGTTCCCTTTTCGAAGTTCTGGAAACACCCTCCGCTGCGCAGGCCGCAGGTCGTTCCGCTGGTGGGGTAGCCCAGGGACCCGGTCTCGTACCCGGAGGTGGCCCACCTGGCCCGGATGGGGGCCGAGGTCAGGGCGTGCGCCCCGGTTGAGGGCGAGTACATGACGGTTCCCCTGGTGAAGTTCTGGAAACAGCCGTTTTTCTGCAGGCCGCAGATTTGCCCGCTGACCGGGTAGCCAAGTTTTCCACCTTCGAAGCCGGAACCGGCCCAGGCGTCCCGGACGGGGCCAAACATGACGGCGTTGGCGCCGCTGGCCTTGGACCACATGACGGTTCCGGCCGAGTAGTTCTGGAAGCAACCGCCGCCCGCCAGTCCACAAACAACGCCGGATGCCGGGTAGCCGAGGGTGCTGTTCTCGAATCCGGCCTTCTGCCAGAAGTCGCGGATGGGGCCGTTGATGCTGGGCTGGGCGCCGGTCTTCGGTGAGTACATCAGGGCTCCCTTCTCAAACATCTGGAAGCAGCCCGCGTCCTTGAGTCCGCAGTACTGGCCTGAGGTTGGGAACCCCAGCGTACCGGTGCCCCAGCCGGATGTTGCCCATCCTGCAGCCATGGGTCCGGCTGGAACGGTCGCAGGGGGAGTGGCGCGGGAGTAGGCGGCGACGCCTTTTTCAAACGGCTGCCGGCACTGGGTCTGCGCATCGGAGCAGGTTGCATTGCCGGTGGGGTAGCCCAGGCTCCCGTTTTCAAAACCGGTGCTCTGCCAGTAGGAGAGCAGTTTGCCGGTGACCGGGAATGCCCCGGTGGCAGGTGAGAACAGGAGGGTTCCCTTCTGGAACAGTTGGTAGCAGCCGCCGGCCCGGATGCCGCAGACTTCTCCGCCGATGGGGTAGCCGATCGGTTCGCCCCGGGTCAGTGCCGCCTTCCATGAGTCAGCCATGCCCAGGTAGATGGGCCAGGCGCCTGTGGTTGAGGTCCAGGCCACCACCCCGCCCGTGAAATTCTGCCGGCAGGTGGAGGCTGCGCAGGTGGCTTCCGCCGCAGGGTAGCCCAGGAGGCCGTTTTCATAGCCGGCACGGCCCCAGGCGTCCAGCAGGGGGCCGGCCTTGACCAGCTTCGCAGCCGTTGCGGGGCTCCAGAGGACCGTTCCGGCCTCGAACAACTGGAAGCAGCCGCCTGCTTTGAGGCCGCACACCGCGTTGCTGGTGGGGTAGCCCAGGGCGCCGTTCTCATAACCCCTGGCCGCCCAGTAATCCCGGATGGTGCCGAAGCCGAGGACTGATGCGCCGGTGGCAGGGGACCAGAGGATGGAGCCGCCCTGGTAGTTCTGGAAGCAGCCACCCTTCTTGAGCCCGCATACCACCCCTGATGTGGGGTAGCCCAGGGAGCCGTTTTCGAAGCCGTTCCGCTGCCAGGCGTCCCTGATGGGTCCGTTGAGGCTCGGTTGGGCGCCCAGGTCAGGCGACCACATGATGGCGCCGCCCTGGTAGACGCGGTAACAGCCGCCATCCCGGAGTCCGCAGACTATGTCGCTGGTGGCAGCCCCGAGGGCGGGCAGCGTGGCACGCAGCGCATTGATGGGCGCCGCGGCCGCCACGTTGTTGCTGTTCGACGCGAAGGCCTTCAGCCCTGCCAGGTCACCGTTCCACACGTTTGAGTCGCCGGCCAGGGGTCCGGTGCTGCTGTACTGCCAGATGCTGTAGGTGTTCCAGCTGCCGGTGGGAACGGCGCCGGCGTTGTTTGTCGGGGCGCCGGGGTAGGCGGCAACCCAGAGGGGGTAGTCTCCGAACCCTGTCGGGTTGCCGAGGCACTGGTTCCACCATGAGGTGTTGGTGTAAATGGCGGGCAGGCGCCCTGTCAGCGACCTGACGGTGTTGCCGAAGTCCCTGACCCAGGCGCCAAGCTGCGCGGCGGACATGTCGTAGCAGGTGTTGCCGTAGTAGATCCCGTCGATGGTCCGGCCCTCGTAGGGGTTGAACTCGAAGTCCAGGACAGGCGGCAGCGTTGAGCCGTCGGCTGACCAGCCGCCGCCGTTGCGGACGAAGTACCGGGCCTGCTCGGCGCCGGAGGACCTGTTGGGGATGGCGAAGTGGTAGGCGCCGCGGATCATCCCGACGTTGCGTGAACCCTGGTACTGGGATGAGTAGGACGGATTTGTGTAGTACGTGCCTTCGGTGGCCTTGACGTACGCGAAGCGCGCGCCCATGTTCCACTGCTGGTTCCAGTCCACGCTTGGCTGGTGTCCGCTGACATCCAGGCCCTGGACGCCAAAGGTGGGCATCCACGTGCCTTCTGCGGACAGCGATTCGGAGCGGAGCAACCGTGCTGAGGAACTCTTGGCGGTCACCCGCGCTGAACGTTGACCCATTTCGGCCCCGCCGGCCGCCAGCACGTCTGCCATGGATTCGTTAAGGGTTGGCTCAGGTGACGGTGCTGCGGGGACCGGCGCAGGCGCCGGTAGGGTCTGTGCCGGGGCGGGAGCTGTCGGTGTGGCGGAGGGCGACGGGGCCGGTGCGGCGGGTGTGGTCTGCTGAGCGCCGGTGCCGGTTGCCGGCTTGCTGGTTTCCACCGCCGATCCGGACACGGGCGGGACTGTGGGCTGCGGCGTTACTGCCGAGGCGATGCCCGGCCCTGCTATCAGGGACGCTGCCAGCGCGGCCGCGCCAATCAGGCTGAGAAAGGGTCGTGAGACAGGCGACGGGCGCGACTTCATATGAACTCCGGTGATAGGGCCGCTCCCCAGAAGCGAGCCATCAGAATCTGCTGATCCTGGACAAACAACACATCCTGGATTCCGCAGGGGAATGTCAGAGACAACTGGCTGGGCCAACGTAGCACCATGTGCTAAATGTGACCAGTGTTTCAGTTGATTCCAATGTGACCATTATGCAGGCAGACGCAAGGGGCCGGAAGTCACACGGCATCCTCATCTTTTGCGGGGCAGAGTCGGCGCCGGAAACGGGCGGAAAGGCGCGTGGAGACACCGGCGCGCGGAGGTCTTCCACATTCGTGCGGGAACACCTTGGCACTCCTCCGCCCAACACGCCGTATGAGATTTACGTGGCGCGGAACGGGGCGTCGGAACTGTCCGCGCTGAGCGACCAGCAGGTCCGCGGCGTCGTAAAACGGATGCTCGAAAGCTCAGGACGGCGCCTGGACGGGCCCTCACGCGTCGTCGACGCGTCCCTCGTCTGCACAGCTTTACTCTGCACAGCTTTACTTGGACGGCGGAGTGGAGGTGTCCCGCGGATCGGGTTTCGGGATTACTCCTTCGTCCCCGGGAAGCACCTTGCCCTGATCCCGCTCGGCCTGATCCTCAACATTCAGCTCCCATGCGTCGCCCGGCGAGCAGGGGGCGGTAGCGCCGATACTGTAGGACTGGTCAGCGGCATCAGTATCGAATTCAGCCCGGAGGACGGGTCCGCCCTCTGCGAAGACCACCGGGTGTGTTGTCGGGTTTACGGTGCGTACGGTCATGCCCAGGGATTCCCAGTATTCGGCGACGCGTTGGGCGTCTTTAACGTGTTCCGTTCCCTGGGGTGCCCAGTGGTCGTAGCTGTAGTTGGCACCCTCCACACCTTTTCCGAGGGCGCATTCCTGCGCCCCGGCTACACCGTTGCGGGGCCACCACCCGGTGACGTCGAGCTGTTTGGTGGTGTTGATGACGAGCTCGACCACACGGTCCCGTCCATCTCTGGCGCTGACCGTCTGTTCCGGTGTCGTAGTCTCTGACATTGTGGTGTTTGGCTCCTTCTCAGCGCATGCGGATACCGTCATTCCCATCACGAGTCCGACCAGGGCCGCAGTGAGTGTCCTCATATGTTTTTTAGCGGCCGGCATTGGACAACCCTTCCAGTAAGGCTTTCTGCAGATCCGTCGGACCCAGGGGCACATACGGGCTCATCTTTTCCGCTTCGCCTGTGATTGCCCAGACCGTGTTCTTCAGGGATTCAGTCCTCTTGTCGAAGTATCCGGCTTGTTCGCCGTCGTCACCAATGAGCGCGCTATGGTCTGTTACGGCCCTCCCGGCGTCGCCGCCAGCGTCAGTGCCGAAGGCGTGGGAACCGAACTCAGGTTTGATCGGGTTCACGTGGTGATCGCGGCTGGTTTCCCGGCCGGTCCAGGCCCACTGGTCTCCGCTTTCGGTTTCCCCAGGTATCTTGTCGCGCGCATGTCCGGAGTATACGTGTCCGACGTTGAGGTCAGCGGCGGTATGGACGTTGTCCGGTAGTCCTGCGGAGCCAAGGGTGACGAAGTTATCCACCCGGATTCCAGGCTGCGTGAGGGCCACCGCAGCGGTGGTCGTTCCGTAGGAGTGCGCCACAATATTGAGCTGCGGCGCGCTCTCACCGCGGACTGCAGCCAGGCCGCCGAGGGCTCCCGCCAGCTTCTGCCCACCCGCGACTGCTCGATTCACATCAAGAACGCCGACGTCGAGATTGTTGTCCAATGCCGGCACGGGAGGTGTCTCATATCCGATCCAGGACACCACGGCGCTCCCCGAGGGAAGCTGGTCGTGCAGGTTTTGGGCTGCTTTCGTCCACCCCGTCATGTCATTGCTGGTCGTGCCCATCCCCGGAACAGCGTAGGTGACACTGCCGGCCGTATCGAGATCACCGACCGACACCGCAGCCAACGGGGGCTTGTCCTCGGTGAAGGAAACCAATTGCCGTTTCTCCCACCCCTCAGGCGTGAATTGCGCCTTTTGGATGTTGCGCAGCCCGTCGAGTTGCTTTTGAAAGTTGTTGAGCGTTTGCTCCAATCCGGCCGCCAACGGGGACGCCGCGCCGAAGCCCGCGGGAGTGTCGTAGATCAAAGCCTGTATTTGCGCGATCCGGGTCTCCGCATCGGCGACCGCTGCCTTGAGCGCGGTTTGGTTGGCCTGATTCCGGGCCGTATAAGGCACTCCTTCCAGATTTCCGAAGTCCGTAGGAAACTGTGTCAGCAATAGGTCCTGCCGTTCCGAGAACGGGGTTTTGCTACCCGTTGGCGGGTTCAGGCCTGTCCACCACGTGTGGATTTCGCCCGGGTTCATCAGCTGAAGATGAGACCGCAGGGCAGGAGAGGCCGCAATCGTGGCAGCGAGTTCTTTCGCCGACAGGGTCGAGAGCAAATTTAAGAGTTCCCGATTGCTTAGTGGCGTGACAGCAGCAGCGGCAACATCGAGTGCGGGATTTGAAATGGATCCGCCGCCGGCCGCGGCGAACGCATCGGCGATATGTTCAATCCACTTCGCATCAGCCTCGTTTTCGCCCAACAGCCGCTCAAAGCCCCCTGGGAAAGAGTTCGATCCGAGCAGCACCCACGAGCAGGAAGAGGTAAATGACGCCCAAGCGTTGCGAAGCTGTATGAGGTCTTGCCGCATGCCTGTGTTACCTGCCCTGGCTTGGGCCACGAAGGTGCGTAAATGGTCGGGAACGGCCGAACTCTTCCCGTCCGAGGACCCAGAGCCCGCGCTGCGGTTGCGTTGGCTGGGGGAGAAGGCCGCTGAAATGGTTGGTGGCGCGATGGGGGTCTCAGAGGGTTTCGGATCAAAGAGCCCCTCCACTGCGGTGCCGATGTCTCCGATGAAGTTCTCGGGCCTGCTTTCACGTTCAGCTTCCCGCACCTGCCACGCTGCCAAACGGGATTGGCGCTCGCGTTCCGACCGCGCCTTCTGCTGCGCTTCTTCGATCTGTCCGGCAAGACCGTCAAGTACAGCGGCGAGTTTTCCACGATCTTCAGCCTCACTGGAGGAAGCTTCCCTGAACAGGTCGGCGTACGCGCCGGCGAAATCCTCCAGCGCCGTCTCCACCGCGCCACGACGCAACACACCCTCATCACGAAGCCGCCCATCCACATCCCTGGCAACCCCGACCAACGACGTGGCAGCATCATCATCAAACGCTAAAGCCACGGTGTTTACTCCCCCCAAAGGAAAAACGGCGCAGGAACGACTTGGTTCCTGGGCGCCCGGCCCCTGCATCATGCCGCGAGGAAGGGACGGGACTTTGGCTACATTACCAATATGGACGATTAATTCCAATAAATTGATAAACTATTCAGGGGCAAGGAAGCCGAACTTCAGCTCACCCTCACCAGGGTTGCAGCGCCGGTTTGGCCGCCTGTGTTCCACCAGGCCTGGCTGATGCCGGCACCGATATAAGTGCCGGGCAGCGCCGGCAATGGCTACAGCTGACAGCCGGGTTTTTAGAGTTGTTAATGGATCCCCAATTTTTCCTTGCCTACCGGAAGAGGCGGGCTGCGGCCCTTAATGCGGTAACAGTGTTCGCCCGGGAAGTACCGGTACGGCAGGGATCTTGCTGGTGCTGCGGCCCGGGCATAAGATGCCCGAACGCTGTTGTCAGGGATTTATCCCGTCCCCCTGGGGGGAACTTGTTGCGACCGCCAAGGAGACTCCTCATGAAACGCAGAACAGCCCCGCTGGTGATGGCCATTGGACTTTTGGCCGGACCGGGAACGGGTACTGCCACAGCCGCCCCGCCAACTCCCACAGATCCCTCGGTTCAGCAGTTCGATTGCCCCGGTTTCGTCATATCTGCGCAGGTCACGGGAGCTGAAAAGGTGATTCCCCACTCCCTCCACTTTGCCGGTTCCAAGCCCGTCACCCTGTTTACCAACGTCGCCGCGGCTTCCACGCTAACCCTTTCGGGACCAGCGCCCGCTTTGAAGGTTTTCAGCTCGTCCATCAACGGAACGGTGCGCGTTGCCTGGGACCCTGGAACCGCTGATTTTATTTACAAAGCCACCGGACGGAACTTGATCACGGTTCCAAAGCACACCGGATATCCGGGCGGCGTGTTCCTGACAGTAGGCCAGGTGGCTTGGACGCTGGATGGGCCCGTCGACCCTGACGGGGGCCTCACGGGGCCGGGGACCGTCACGGATCTCTGCAGGTTGCTGGCGCCGTAGCGGGAAAGCCGCCGACTTTTGGCTCCGCCGGAAGCAGGGGTTTTCCACATTCGCTGCCGGGTGCCTTGGCACCCCACTCTCAGGTCCCTAGGCTGGACCCATTCGCACTGCCTCCAACGGAGGTGGCAGGTTCTACAGGGGTACGCATGGATGCTCTGGGAATAGTCGAGGACGAGGTCCGCGAGCTCATCCGCAGGCGCGGGCTTGATCCGTTGCGGCAAGCCGTCGAGGTCCGCCGACTGGTGGAGGCTGCCGTCACCGATTACGACGAGCGCTCACTGCTGGGTACCCTGCCGCCCATCGGAGCCTTGGATTCTGCGCGCAGGTTCCTCTTTGACGCGGTGGCAGGGTTCGGCGTCCTGCAACCCCTGCTGGATGACCCCAGCATCGAGGAAATCTGGCTCAACACGCCGTATGAGATCTACGTGGCGCGGAACGGGGAGTCGGAACTGACCTCGCTGAGCCTCACCGACCAGCAGGTCCGCGACCTCGTGGAACGGATGCTGAAGAGCTCAGGACGGCGCCTGGACGTGTCCTCACCCTTCGTGGACGCGTCCCTGCCCGACGGCTCGAGGCTGCACGTGGTGATACCGGATGTGACCCGCCGGCATTGGGCAGTAAACATCCGGAAATTCGTGGTTAAGGCCAGCCGGCTGGAACACCTGGTGGAACTGGGAACGCTGACCCCACAGGCCGCAAGATTTCTGGGGGCAGCAGTTGCCAGCGGACTGAACATCCTGGTCTCGGGCGCCACGCAGGCAGGAAAAACCACCATGTTGAACTGCCTGGCCGCTGGCATCGGCAGCCGCGAGCGCGTGATCACCGTGGAGGAAATCTTCGAGCTGCAGTTCCCGTTGCGGGATGTGGTGGGGCTCCAGTGCCGGCAACCAAACCTCGAAGGCTACGGTGAAATACCCTTGCGTCGTTTGGTGAAGGAGGCGCTGAGGATGCGCCCGGACCGTCTGGTGGTCGGAGAGGTCCGGGAAGCGGAATGCCTGGACATGCTGATTGCCCTGAATTCCGGCCTGCCGGGGATGTGCACTGTCCATGCCAACTCGGCGCATGACGCAGTCACCAAGATCTGCACCCTGCCCCTACTGGCGGGCGAGAATATCTCGAGTGCGTTTGTGTTGCCAACGGTCGCCTCGTGCATCGACCTGGTGGTCCATTGCTGCCGGCAGGCCAACGGCAGGCGGGAAGTGACGGAAATCCTGTCGCTGGGCCGCCGGGTGGAGAACGGGATTATCGAGTCGTCACTGGTGTTCGCCACCGTGGACGGCGTACTGCAGCCGAGGGCAAACTCCATGCCGGAGGCCGAAAAATTTGCCCGGGCAGGCTACGACGTAGCCGCCCTGCTGGATCCCCGATGATGGCCGCCCTGGCAGGCATGACGGCGGGTGCAGGGCTCCTCCTTGTTTGGTGGTCCTGCTGGGAATCGCAGGCCGCACGGAAGAGGCCCCGCCGTCCCAACCGGCTCGCCGACCTTTTGGCCGCCTCGGGGGTCGCAAGGGTGAGTGTCGGAGGCCTGATTGGCTCGTGTCTGGGCCTTGGCGCGGCGGTAGGCGCACTGGTTTTCGCCATCAGTCGTTCCGTTCCCATCGCGGCTTGCTTCGGACTTTTCGCCCTGGGGCTTCCCATCACCATCCTGCGGTGGCAGGCGCGGAAGCGGAGCATGATGCTGCGCCAGCTCTGGCCGGATGTAGTGGATCATCTCCGCTCCGCCATCCGCGCCGGCCTGCCCCTTCCGGAAGCCCTGATCCAGCTGGGCACCAAGGGCCCCGAAGAGCTGCGTCCGGTGTTCCGGGACTTCGGGGCTGACTACCGGGCCGGAGGGCAGTTCGACGGATCACTGACCAGGCTGAAGGACAGGCTCGCCGACCCTGTCGCCGACCGGATCGTCGAAGCGCTGCGGCTTACCCGCGAGGTGGGCGGAACGGACCTGGGCCGGTTACTGGGGACTCTCGCCGAATTCCTGCGCGAAAGTGCTCGTACCCGCAGCGAGCTCGAAGCGCGCCAGTCGTGGACCATCAATGCCGCACGCCTGGCCGTGGCCGCGCCCTGGATTGTCCTGATGCTTCTCGCCACCAGGCCCGAAGCCGTCCATGCCTACAACACCCCCATGGGGGCCGCCGTGCTGCTGGGTGGACTGGTGGTCTCCCTTACCTGCTATTCAATAATGTTGAAGATCGGCGCCTTGCCCCAGGAAGAACGGGTACTGCGATGAACGGCATCCTCACCGCGGGCATCGTTGTAGGGCTCTCGCTGGGCATTGGCCTGTGGCTTGTTGTTGCCAGGTCACCGCTGATGCGGGCCACCACTCTCGCGCAGCGGATCGAACCGCAACTGCGCTCGCAGAACCTCACATCACGGTTGCTCCTCGCCGGCGATACCCACCCGGCTCCGTTCGGCCCGCTGGCAGGTATCCTTCGGCCTGTACTGCATGACGCGCTGGCCGCCCTGGGCCGGTTGAACCCATCTGCCGGTGGCGCGGCACGCCGCCTGGCGCAGGCGGGCATCACCAAATCGGTCCTCGACTTCCGCGTGGAACAACTGGTGTGGGCAGCCTGCGGGTTCATCGCAGTCCTCGCCATCATGGTACCCGGGTCAGCATCCGGGCGGCTCAGTCCGGTGCTGGCCGCCGTCCTGGTCGCAGCCGGCGCCGTGGGTGGGTTCGTCGGCCGGGACTACTGGCTGGGAGTCCAAATCCGGCGGCGGGCGGTCCGTATGCTGGCAGAATTTCCCAGCCTCGCAGAGCTGATGGCGCTCGCGGTCAGCGCCGGTGAGAGCGCCACCGGGAGCCTGGACCGCATTTGCAGGACTGCCCGGGGAGAGCTGGCCCGCGAGTTTGCGATGATCCTTGCCGAGACCCGGTCAGGCAAACCTTTGGTCCAGGCGTTGCAGGAGTTTTCCGCGCGCACGGACCTGGCACCTTTGGCCAGGTTCGTTGACGGAATCATCGTGGCGGTTGAACGCGGAACACCCCTGGCTGATGTGCTCCGGGCGCAGGCCCAGGACGTCCGCGACAACGCCAAACGCGATCTGATGGAAGCCGCCGGCAAGAAGGAGATCGCCATGATGGTGCCCCTTGTGTTTGGCGTCCTGCCGCTTACCGTCGTCTTCGCAGTTTTCCCCGGTCTCGCCGCCATCAATCTGGGTTTTTAGGAAGGCCCGCCGCACTGCCACCAACAACCAGCCAAGGTCGGGGGACCGGGCGGCCATCTCCGGAAGTACTCAAGAAACAGGACGGTCAAATGAAAACCATCGGACTCCGCGTCGTGGTGGCGCTTGTTACCCTTTTGGCGCCAACCACCGGTACACGCCGGCCGGCCAACCGCCGCCGTGCCCGCACCATCCCCGCCGCGGCACAGCGGACCGGTGGCAAAACTCCGGGAAGTGGGCACCCGGAACGCGGCGATGTCCCCGGCTGGGTAATGATCACATTGATGTCGGCCGTCCTGGTGGCCGCGCTGCTTGCCTTGGCCGGTCCCGCCCTTGAAGCGATGTTCAACCAGGCCATGGACACGGTGGGTGGGTAGCCCGTGTCCACCCCCGCCAGGAGCCGGCTCCGCCAACCGGCGTCCGAGCTTCAGCCGGCGGACGCCGGCGAACGTGGGTCCGCGGTGGTCGATTTTGTCCTGGTCGGGAGCCTGCTGACTGTTCTGTTCCTTGCGGTCATCCAGCTGACACTGATCCTGCACGTCCGGAACACCCTTGTTGATGCCGCTGCTTCGGGTGCCCGCTACGGGACCCTCGCCGACCGTAATGCCGCGGATGCGCAGGAGCGGACCCGCAGCCTGATCGGAACCGCACTGAACCCCGGCTTTGCTGGGGAGGTCAGCACCGGGGAGGTGACCGTACAGGGACTTCGCACCCTCGAAGTGACAGTGCGCGCACCGTTGCCGGTCATCGGGCTGATCGGACCCCAGGGGATGCTGGAGGTTACGGGCCATGCGGCGGTCCAGCAGTGACCCGCGGAAGAGTGCAGGTCTTCGGATGCCGGATGCATTCCCGGCCCTGAACCCACCAGCGGACCCGGATGCAGGAACCGACGGTGAACGGGGGAGCGCGGTGGTGGAATTCACCTTCCTGGCGGTCCTGTTACTGGTTCCCCTGGTGTACTTCATCATCACTGCCGGCCAGGTCCAGGGCGCTTCCTTCGCCGTGGCCGGTGCAGCCGACCAGGCCGCCAAGGTGTTTGTGGCGTCGCCTGCGGAGGTGGACGCCCGCGCCGCCGCCGAGCAGGCAGTTCAGCTAGCCCTTGCGGACTTCGGCCACGGCCTGGATCAGGCCCGGGTGGATACCAGCTGCAGCTCCGCTGACTGCCGGGCAGCCGGCTCAACAGTCACTTACACCATCCGGTTGACCGTTCCCCTGCCGTTCATACCCTTTAACAACGGGCTTGGCCTCCATGCCACGGAGGTGCAGGCCTCATCCACCCAAATGGTCGGCAGGTTCCGGTGACGCCGCGCGCCGAAGAAGGACAGATCACCGTTATGGTGGTGGGCTACCTGGCCGTCGCGCTGCTGGTGGCCACCGTGATGCTGGGCATCACCTCGGTGTACCTGGAGCACAAGCGCCTGCTGTCCCTGGCCGACGGCGCCGCCCTGGCCGCGGCGGACAGCTTCACCCTCGGCGAGGTGGCAGCCCAGTCGGGCAGCCCGGCAGCCCTCCTCGACCCGGGCAGGGTCCGCAGCGCGGCCACGGACTTCGTGGCTGGCAGCCCTGCCGCTCTCCGCTTTGACAGCCTGGCTGTGGCGGGGGAGACCGGCACCCGGGACGGAGCCACGGCAGTGGTGGTCCTGACCGCTGCCGTCCACCCGCCCATCGTGAACTTCCTGGTCCCGGGCGGTATTCCCATCGAAGCCAGGTCCACCGCCCGGTCCCGGCTCACCCGGTGACCACGGCACGTGACGGACGGTTTTGCCGGATAGCGTAGGGTTAAACAACCATGGCCAATATTGATTTTTCCGCTGAAATCCGCGCGCTACGCGGCACCTACACCTCCATCGAACGCGTCACCGATGTTGAGGCACTGAAGGAAGACATCGCCGAACTGAGCGAGCGGGCAGGCGAGCCCAACCTTTGGGATGACCCGGCGGCGGCCCAGAAAATCACCTCAAGGCTCTCCCACCGCCAGTCCGAACTGGAGCGCCTCACCAGCCTGGAATCCCGGATCGACGACCTTGAGGTCCTGGTGGAACTCGGCCAGGACGAGGGCGACGCCGACTCCATGGGCGAAGCAGCCACGGAGCTGGAATCCATCCGAATAGCCCTCAAGGACCTCGAGGTGGTCACCCTGCTGTCCGGCGAATACGATGAGCGGGAAGCCGTGGTCTCCATCCGGGCAGGCGCCGGCGGCGTGGATGCCGCGGACTTCGCCGAGATGCTGATGCGCATGTACCTTCGCTGGGCCGAACGCCACGGTTACCCCACCACGGTGATGGACACGTCCTACGCCGAAGAAGCCGGCCTGAAATCCGCCACGTTCGAGGTTAAGGCCCCCTACGCGTTCGGCACCCTCAGCGTTGAAGCCGGAACCCACCGCCTGGTCCGCATCAGCCCGTTCGACAACCAGGGCCGGCGCCAGACGTCCTTCGCCGCCGTCGAGGTCATTCCGCTGATCGAACAGACGGACTCCATCGAGATCCCGGACAACGAAATCCGCGTTGACGTCTTCCGTTCGTCGGGCCCGGGCGGTCAGTCGGTCAACACCACCGACTCGGCAGTACGCCTCACGCACCTTCCCACCGGAACGGTCGTCTCCATGCAGAACGAAAAGTCGCAGCTCCAGAACCGCGCCGCCGCCATGCGCGTGCTCCAGTCCCGGCTGCTGCTGCTGAAAAAGGAGCAGGAAGACGCCGAAAAGAAGGCCTTCGCCGGCGACGTCAAAGCCTCCTGGGGCGACCAGATGCGGTCCTACGTCCTGAACCCCTACCAAATGGTCAAGGACCTCCGCACCGAACACGAAGTGGGCAACACCTCGGCCGTGTTCGATGGCGAGATCGACGACTTCATCGACGCCGGCATCCGCTGGCGCACCGATAACCGCAACGCCGAAAAGTAAACCCCGCGGCGGCGGCCTTGCCGACACGCCATCGGCAAAAAGCATGTGATGCCGGCAACCCTGCGTATAGTCGAGGGGCCGGGGCCCTAATTCCCCCAAACGAAAACCCGTGCACCGGCTGCAGACTGGGCTGCAAGTCTCAGCCATGCCTGCAGGGTACTTAGGGCCATGATCCGATTCGAAAATGTCACCAAGGTCTACGACCAGACAGCCAGGCCTGCGCTGGACGCCGTCAACCTTGAGATTGACCGCGGCGAATTCGCCTTCCTCGTGGGCGCATCCGGCTCCGGAAAATCCACCTTCCTGCGCCTTGTGCTCAAGGAGGACCGGGCGTCCTCCGGTGCGGTGTACGTCGCCGGCCAGAACGTCGCCAAGATTTCCAGTTGGCGGGTGCCGCGCCTGCGCCGCGGCATCGGCGTTGTCTTCCAGGACTTCCGCCTCCTGCCCCAGAAAAACGTCTTCGCCAACGTGGCCTTCGCCATGCAGGTCATCGGCCGAAGCCGCAGCGTCATCCGGGACACCGTCCCCGAGGTCTTGAAGACCGTGGGCCTGGAAGGTAAAGAGCACCGCATGCCGCACGAGCTTTCCGGCGGTGAGCAGCAGCGCGTGGCCATTGCCCGCGCCGTGGTCAACCGGCCCGGCATCCTGCTGGCTGATGAGCCCACCGGAAACCTCGACCCCACCACATCCATGGGCATCATGGGCATCCTGGACAAGATCAACCAGAACGGCACCACCGTGGTGATGGCCACGCACGACGACGACATCGTCAACGAGATGCGCAAACGGGTGGTGGAACTCAAGAACGGCGTGGTTATCCGCGACGAGGCCAAGGCCCTTTACACGTCCATGATTCCCGTGGTGGGCCAGTCCCGCCGGCTCAAGGATGCCAGTGGTCGGGAAACCCCGGGCGAGGCGCCCGGGGAAAGCGGGGCACAGCGATGAGGCTCGCATTCATCCTCAGCGAGATCGGCAGCGGCCTGCGCCGCAACGTCTCCATGGTGGTCTCGGTCATCCTGGTCACCTTTGTCTCCCTCACGTTTGTGGGCGCGGCCGGCATGTTGCAGATGCAGATCAACCAGATGAAGGGCTACTGGTACGACAAGGTCCAGGTCGCCGTTTTCCTCTGCAGTGACGGCTCGACGGCGGCCAGTTGCGCAGGCGGTCCGGTCACCCCGGAGCAGCAGGACAGCCTGAACACCCTGCTGGAATCCCCGGCGGTGGGCCAGTACATCAACGACTTCGCGTTCGAATCCCGCGAGGAAGCGTACGACCACTTCAAGAACCAGTTCTCCAACTCGCCCATCGTGGACTCCGTCACGCCGGACCAGCTGCCGGCGTCCTTCCGGATCAACATGAAGGACCCGGAAAAATACCAGATCATCAGCGAGACCTTCTCTTCCCAGGCAGGCGTGGAAACGGTCATTGACCAACGACAACTGCTGGAACGCCTGTTTTCCGTCATGAACGGAGCCTCCCTGGTGGCCGTCAGCATCGCCGGCGTGATGATCGTCTGCGCCATCCTGTTGATCGCCACCACCATCCGGCTCTCAGCGTTCAGCAGGCGCCGGGAGACGGGGATCATGCGCCTGGTGGGCGCCTCCAAGACGGTGATCCAGCTGCCGTTCATCCTCGAAGGGGTGATCGCCGCCGTCATCGGCGCCGCCCTGGCCTCAGCCACGTTGTGGGCCGTGGCGCGTTTCTTCCTGGGCGACTTCATGGCCCAGCAGTACCCTGACACGGCGTTCATTTCCGCCGGACAGACCCTCATCCTGGCGCCGGCGCTGCTGTTGCTGGGTGCTTGTTTGGCAGGAATTTCGTCCCTCTTGACCCTTCGCAGATACTTGCGCGTCTAGGCTGTGCAAACCAACCAAGGAATGCTTATGAACGTCATGGCTCAACCTCCCCACGGCCGCCGGTCCACCCGGAGCCGCCAGGCCGCACGCCGGTCCGGCCTCATCAGTGGCCTCCTCGCCGTCGTGCTCGCCGCCGGGCTGGCGTCCTCCGGGCCTGCCGCCATGGCCGACGAGCTCGAGGACCAGCAGGCAGCGCTGCAGGCCGAAGCTGCACGCGTCCAGCAGTCCCTGGAGTTCGTTGATTCGCGCATCGCCAAGGCCGCCGGCGATCTGGTGCTGTACCAGGGCCAGTTGCCCGGCGCCCAGCAGGCACTCCTTGAAGCGCAGGGCCGCGTGGCAGGTGCCGTCAAGGAAGTGGAGGCGCTCTCCGCCCGCGTGGACATGGCCCAGCAGAACAAGGCCAAGATCACGCAGCAGATGGAGTCGGACAAGCAGAAGATCACCGACACGAAAAAGCTGATCGGCCAGATCGCCACCCAGGCCTACAAGTCGGGCGGCGTGCCGTCCAACCTGTCGCTCTTCTTCGGTTCCAACACCGGCAGCAGCCTGACGGAAACCATGGACCTCGCGGACCAGGCAATGCGCAGCCAGAACGCCGCCATGGATAAGCTCACCCAGCAGAACGCCACCAACGTCAACTCCCAGGCCCGGCTGCAGGCCGTGGAAGCGGAGATCAAGGAACTCAAGGCCAAGGCCGATGCGGCCCTCGAACGCGAAAAGGCCTTCCGGGACGAGGCCGCAGCCAAAAAGGCCCAGGTGGATCAGCTGATCGCAGACACCACCCGCCTCGACGCCGAACTTCAGGCCGCCAAGCCCGGCATCCAGTCCCAGCTGGCCAGCGTCCAGGCCAGCCAGAACGCAGTGGCCGCTGAAATCGAGGAACGCGACCGCAAACTGCGTGAAGCGTGGGAAGCCGAGCAGCGCCGGATCGCCGAGGCAGCCGCTGCCGCCGCAGCCGCCGCCGCAGCGGCAGCGAACCGCCCCGCCCCGCCGGTGGAAACGTTTGTGCCGCCTGTTGGGTCGCCGTCGGCCTTTGGCCTGCGCCACCCCTTCGCGTCCAGCGTCCCCATCACCTCCGGCTTCGGCTACCGCAGCACCCCGCCCGGCAGCATCGATTTCTACGGCACCGGTGGCTACATGCACACCGGCATCGACTTCGGTGCCCCCTGCGGCACGCCGGTGTACGCGGCTGCGGCCGGCGAAGTCTTCAGCTCAGGTTGGAACTCGGCCGACGGCGGTGGCTGGCGGGTCAAGATCTCCCACGGCCTGATGCAGGGCAACACGCTGAACACCATTTACTACCACAACTCCAGCATCGTGGTCTCGAACGGCCAGCGCGTCTCGCAGGGCCAGCTGATCGCTTATTCCGGCAGTACCGGCAATTCCACCGGCTGCCACGCGCACTTCGAAACCTGGGTGAACGGCCAGGCGATGGATCCGATGCGGCTGCTTTAGGCCCTGCCGTAGACTTGTATGATCCCGCGCCGGCTGGCCGGGGCAACAACCGAGACTGATATTGAGGAGCTTTCCCGTGCCCAAAGAAAGTGGCCGTAAAGTGGTGGCCACCAACCGCAAGGCCCGGCATGATTACCACGTGCTGGATACCTACGAGGCCGGCATCGCGCTGATGGGGACAGAAGTGAAATCCCTGCGCGAGGGCCACGCCTCAATGGTGGACGGATTCTGCACCTTCTACAACGACGAGCTGTGGATGGAAGCCATCCACATCCCGGAGTACAACCAGGGCAGCTGGACCAACCACGCTGCCCGCCGCCGCCGGAAGCTGCTGCTGCACCGCGAAGAACTGACCAAGATCTCGCACAAGATCAGGGAAACCGGCTACACAATCGTCCCGCTCCAGCTCTACTTTGTGGACGGCCGGGCCAAAGTGGAGATCGGGGTGGCCCGCGGCAAGCGCGAGTACGACAAACGCCAGACGCTCCGCGAGCAGCAGGACACCCGTGAGGCCCAGCGGGAGATGCGGGAGCGCAACCGCCGCCGCTAGGAATGAAACCGGCGGATCATGCGTTAGTATAGGTAGTCCGGTGGGCCTGCCCACCGGTTTGATAACAAAATACGGGGATGATCGGTTTCGACGATGTTAGTCGCGACAGGTGAAGCGGGCCGAGGATGCAGAATTATCTCGTAAACGCTGTCTGCAAAACAATAATCGCCAATTCAAAACGCGATGACTTTGCTCTTGCTGCCTAAGCAGTAAGACCAGTCCGTCAGCCCGAGGTTGCTATTGCCCCGGATGCTGGCGTCATTTAGATAGCCACTGCTGTTTGCCCCCGTCATCGGGGTAAACGGGACACTTTGATGACTGGGCCCGGATCGGCCAGCTGTTTGCAGCATGGCCGGGGCCGAGAAAGTCCGACGCAAACTGCGCCCGGAGAAGCCCTGACAACACGACATCGGACGGGGGTTCAATTCCCCCCATCTCCACATTTTGCTGTGCCGCGAGGCAACGCAGTACGGCCCGGACTCTTGTCCGGGCCGTACTGCGTTAACCAGGCTGACCCTCAGCGCTTCTTAAGGTGCGCCACGGGGTCCGGCGCACCGTCCAGGGGAGTCCTGGTTTTCTTCTCGGCGCGCTTTTGTTTAATGGTTTTAACCGGCTTTTTGGTTATGTGCCGGTGTGGTGACTTGTCAGGCATGGCGGGCTCCCTCGGCGAATCGGGACACCACGTGCCCCTCCTCGTAAAATACGCCTGTTTGCCGCGGAAGGAAATGCCCTGGGTCAGGCCGGTGCCTGGACGTCCACCACACCAACAAAGCGTGTTCCGACGCCGTCGAATTCGGTCCTGACGAAGCCCGCGGGCCGCTCCGGGACCTCCTGCTTGGTATGGTGTTCGCAGGCCACAAAACTGAAGTCCGGCCACCATTTTTTCGGCCGGGCCGCTTCCTCATAGCCGCAGACAGTGCACTCCAGGTGCACCCAGACCGGACGCTTGCCGGTGCGGTTTGCGCGGGACTGCACCAGCCACGGGGGAGGGGCGTCCAGGATCGCCCCCAGCTCCGCTTCGCTCATCCATTTGGGCAGGCCATGGCGCTGTGCCATTTCCAGGGGTATTTCGAGGGCAATTGCCGCGTCACGTCTGCTGATCATCAGGTACAACTTTACGGGAGCCCACCAAATCAGTCCGGTCTGGTGGGATTGCCGGGCGTCCGGCTAGCCGGTAACGGCCATGCCGGCAGCGGCAGCCGCAACGCCCAGGGCCAGGTTGGCCGTCACGTTCACCGTGGCAGCCCCGTAACGGGCTTCGCTGATCAGGCGCACCGTAGCGGTGGTCCACGAGCTGAACGTGGTCAGGCCGCCGGCCAGGCCGGTGGCCAGGGCGGTCTGCCACTCACCGGTCAGTCCCAGTCCGCCGGTCACCCCCGCGGCGGCTCCGATCACAAAACAGCCCACCATGTTGACCAGCAGGGTTGCCCAGGGCCAGTGCCGCGCGCCATTACCCGCTTCCGCCTGGCGGGCCGCCTGCTGGGCGAACCAGCTGTCTGCCGCGAACCGGAGGAGGGCCCCGGCTACCCCGAACAAGCCCACCAACAGCGCGGCGGTCATGGCTGCTCGTTCCGGGTCGGGGACGCCACTTTGCCGAGCTGCCAGCCTGCACCCGCGGCGGCCAGGCCCAGCACCAGGGAAAGGGCCAGGTACGCCGCCCACACCACATGCGCGCCGGACTGCGCCAGCCGGTCCACGGCGAAAATTACAGCGGAGAAGGTGGTGAAAGAGCCCAGCAGGCCCGGTCCCAGCCCTGCCCGCAGCCAGAAGGGAGTATGCGGGCGGTTCAGCCAGAAAGTGGTCAAGGCAGCCAGGAGGAAGCTGCCGCACACGTTGATTCCGAGCGTGGCCCAGGGGACACCGTCCGGAACATCAGGGAAGGCGAGGCCGAGGCCGTACCGCAGCTCGCTGCCCACCAATCCGCCCACAGCCACCGCCAGCCATGCCGGCGCCGCAGGCATACCGGGGCGGCTCATGCGGGGGCGGTGCCGCGCAACAGCCCCTGGCGCGGTCCGTGCGTCACGTCAGCTGCCCACCAGGAGGCAACCTTGGTGCGTTTGCTCGCTGTGCACCCAGAGCGCCGAGGTGATTTCGTCAGCGAGGTCAAACTCACGGCTGTTCCCAACGCCACCGATCCGGACCACCAGGGCACCGCCGAACGGCCGGCGGCCCACCACCTCCACTTCGGCGTCCAGGTCGATCCGCTCGGCGGCCAGGTACCGCAACAATTCAGGGTTATCGTCACTGATCCGGGTGATTCTGCCGGTGTGGCCCTCATCCAGCCCGGAAAGCAGGTGGGCGGCAGGCATCAGCACCTCACCGGACGCCGTGGGAATGGGGTCGCCGTGCGGATCGCGGCGGGGATCGCCCAGTTGGGCGGCGACGCGTTCGATGAAGGTGTCCGAGACGGCGTGCTCCAGCAGTTCGGCTTCGTCGTGGACCTCGTCCCAGCTGTAGTCCAGCTGCTGGACCAGGTACGTCTCAATCAGCCGGTGGCGGCGGACCATGGCCAGGGCCAGGCGCAGGCCCGGGCCCGTCAAGGTAATGGCGCTGTAGGGCTTGTGGTCAACGAGGCCCTGGTCCTTGAGCTTGCGGACCATCTCCGAGACGGAGGAGTTGGCCACACCCAGGCGCTGGGCCAGCTGCGAGGAGGTGATGGGTTTGTCCTGCCACTCGGTAAACGAGTAGATGACCTTGACGTAGTCCTCGATCGAGGAGGAGGGCGCGCTGGTCTTCACAGCATCAAGCTTACCGGGTACTGCACCGCCGCTGGCCGGCAACGAGATTCACGCCGCCGTGGCCCGCCATGCCAGGGTCAGGTAGGGCAGGTCGATGATTTCGCCGTCCCGGTGGCCAAGATGCTCATGCAGGTACCAGTCCAGGTTGGCCAGCACCTTGGCGCGGGTGGGTTCGGAGGCCCTGAGATAGTAGCTGCGCGTTTTGGTGAGCTCCATCAGGCCCGTGGTGGTTACAGGGTCCTGCCACCGGGTCACGTACCCCTCAAGGCCTTGGAAGTCAGGCCCGACGGCGGGCCGGTGGCCAGGCTTGTAGACGTCGCCCGCGTGCATGATCCGGGACAGCCGGTGGACCCAGGGAACGGAGGTGTCCAGCTGGTTCCAGACCAGCCCCAGCGTGCCGCCCGGGCGAAGGACCCGGGCGAGCTCCGTGCTGGCCGCAGCTGCGTCGCACCAGTGCCAGGCCTGGGCCACGGTGACGACGTCGAACGCCGCCGCCGGCAGGCCGGTGGCCTCTGCGGTGCCCAGGACAGCCGTGGCACGTGGATAGTGCTCAGCCAGCTGTTCCAGCATGTCCGCGGACGGGTCGACTGCGGTGACGGCCAGTCCTTTGGCCAGGAGCAGTGCGGTGAATTTGCCGGTGCCGGCGCCGACGTCCAAAACCTCACCGGCCGTTGCGGGCACCAGCCAGTCCGCGGCTGCCGCCGGGTAGCCCGGCCGGACCTGCTGGTAATGCTCGCCGCCGTCCTGGAAGCTTTGGCCCAGCTCCTGGCGCCGGTTGTGTTCCAGCTTGGGGCCACCCCGGACCACGCGCGGCCTCCTTCAGTAGATGTCTCTCCTGAATTTACCGCATGGACCCCGCCGGGGCGGCCCGGCGGTTCAGTCGTCCAGGCAGGGGGCCGCGCCGGCGGTGCCCGGCGTGTTGGGGGCCCAGTGCGGGTAGGTCCGGGAATCGTTGGCGGGCACCCAGCGGCCTGCGTCCACCACGTAATCCCAGCCAAGGCCCTGGGTCCGGAGGGCAGAGATGCCGGCAAGGAGCCGTTCGGCGTCCTCAAGGCGGGAGCCCACACCAAAGCTGGCCCGCAGCGAACCGGACGGAAGGCCCAGCCGCTTGAGCAGGGGGTGGGCGCAGAAACGCCCGTCCCGGAGGCCCACGCCGTGCTCTGCGGACAGGTAGGCCGCCACCAGACCGGCGTCGTAGCCGGCCACGGAAAAGTTAACCACACCGATGGTGTCCGTCTCAGCGTTGGTGTCCTTGAAGATCTGGTGGACACTCACGCCCTCGATCTGCTGCAGCCCCGCCACCAGGTAGGACCGGATGGACTGTTCGTGGGCGTGCCATTCCTGCGGGTCCAGGGCGGCGATGACCTGCGTGGCACGTGCCAGGGTGGCGGCGCCGAGGACGTTGGGCGAGCCGCCCTCGTGCCGGGCCGGGCCCGTGGCCCAGCTGACGCCGTCGAGCCGTGCTTCCTTGACGGCACCGCCGCCGGCGAGGTGCGGTTTTCCGGCGTCGAGCCAGTCCGGGCGCCCCACCAGGACGCCGGAACCGAACGGGGCGTAGAGCTTGTGGCCGGAGAACGCGAGGTAGTCAACGCCGTCGGCGGTGATGTCTACCCGCCGGTGGGGTGCCAGCTGCGCGGCGTCCACCACAATCCGGGCGCCGTACTGGTGGGCCAGCGTGGCGAGGGCGCGGATGGGCAGGATTTCACCGGTGACGTTGGAGGCGCCGGTAACGGCCAGGAGGCTGACCCCGCCCTGCTCCAGTTCGCCGCGGACAGCGTCGATGGTGCCGGCCAGGGTGTCCGCGGCCACGATGCTCCGGTGCGGGACGCCCTGCCACGGCAGCAGGTTGGCGTGGTGCTCGATGTCCAGGTACAGGACGTCGCCGGTGGGCCGGCCGTCCGTGTTGGGCAGGCACCCTGCCAGGAGGTTCAGCGAGTCGGTGGTGTTGCGCGTGAAGATCACCGAGTCGTCCGGGCGGCCGCCCACAAAGTCCCGCACGATGTTCCGCGCGTTCTCGTACACGGAGGTGCTGATCTGCGAGGCGTAGCCGGCGCCACGGTGCACGCTGGCGTAGTAGGGCAGGATCTCGTTCAGGTAGGCGGAGACCAGGGACAGCGCCGGCGCGGAGGCGCCATAGTCCAGGTTCGCGTAGCGGACATGGCCACCGGCGATCAGCGGCGCCTGGATCTCGGCGCCGGTTACGGCGGCGAGGGGCCTGGCGGCGATGGAGTGGCCGGCCAAAACCGAAGGTGCGGCGGGCGCCAGCGAAGCTGCGGGGGAGACAGTGGCAGTTGTCATGGGGAATCCTCACGTTGACAGGACTCCCTGCAGGGAATCCGCGCTTGCCGTATCCATGTCCGGACCGGCCTGGTCGTCACCCGGGGCACCCCACCGCGAATGGAGGGTTGCCGGCCAGCAAACCGGGGTTTAGCGCTGGCACTCGTGACCTGCTTAAGAGCGTAGGACATGGTGCGGGGTGGTTTGAAGCCAGCCCGAATGTTAAGGGATTTGTTACGCCGCGCCCGTACGCCGGGGCTTTTGTCGAAGAACACGACGGCGGACGCCCCCATCCGGAGGCGTCCGCCGTATATTCTTCGGTCCAGGCAGTCCTAGAGGAGGTCGTCCAGCCCCGGGTTCAGGCGCCGCAGCACCTCGGAATGCAGGATGGAGTTTGTGGCCAGGGCGTTTCCGCCGAACGGGCCGTCCTGGCCCTCCAGGGAGGTAAACCGGCCGCCGGCTTCCACCACGATGGGGACCAGGGCGGCCATGTCGTAGAGATTCAGTTCGGGTTCGCAGGCAATGTCCACCGACCCCTCGGCGACCATGCAGTAGGACCAGAAGTCGCCGTAGGCGCGGGTCCGCCATACGTCCTCGGTGAGCCCCAGGAACTCGTCGAAGTTGCCGCGTTCCTTCCACCCGGTGAGGCTGGAGTAGGACAATGACGCATCGGAAAGGGTGGCGACGTTGGAGACGCGCAGCCTGGTGGCCGAGGCGAGCGAACGCCCCATGTAGGCGCCCATGTCTTTCGCCGCCCACCAGCGTTTGCCCAGCGCAGGTGCGCTGACCACACCCACCACCGGTTCGCCCTCGTCAACGAGCGCGATCAGGGTTGCCCATACCGGGACACCCCGGACGAAATTCTTGGTCCCGTCAATGGGGTCGATGATCCAGCGGCGTGAGCCGTGGCCGCTGCTGCCGAACTCCTCACCCAGGACGGCGTCGCGGGGGCGGGAGCGGGAAAGCTGGCCGCGGATGGATTCCTCAGCTGCCTTGTCCGCGTCGGTGACAGGCGTCAGGTCCGGCTTGGTCTCCACATGGAGGTCCAGGGCCTTGAAACGGCTCATCGTCTGGTCGTCCACGGAATCGGCCAGGACGTGGGCCAGGCGCAGGTCATCGTTGTAGCTGGAAGCGGATTGGATCATGGTTCCAAACTACCGTCTGGCGGCGGTTGTGCTGGGAGGCCCACGTCAGTTGACGCTGCCGAGTTCCTTGGTCTCCTGGGCTTCCAGGCGCGGATCCGCCCCGAGGAGCCGCCGCAGGGAAGAGAGCCGGGCAGCGCCGGTGGGACCTGCCTGGCCGGCGGCCACCCAGGCGTCCAGCCCGCAGTTCACGGCCGCTGCCGTGTGCTTGCAGCCGCGTTCGCAGGCATCGGTGCCGGAGGAGAGGTCCGGGAAGGAACGCAGGATGCGGTCCGGGTCCACCAGTGCCAGGCCAAAGGACCGGATGCCAGGGGTGTCGATGATCCAACTGCCGGCCGGCGCATCTGCCAGCCGCAGGGCCAGGGCGGAGGAGGATGTGTGCCGGCCGCGGCCGGTGACGGCGTTGACGCCGCCGGTGGCCCGCTCGGCTCCGGTCAGCGCGTTGACCATGGTGGATTTGCCCACGCCGGAGTGCCCCAGCATCACAGTGACGTTCCCGTGCAGGAAGGTCCGCAGCTCCGCTACGGCCTCGCTGTCCAGCCGGGCGGACAGGCCATCGTCCGACCTGGCGTCGATGCCCGATGCCTTATTGTCCGCGGTGCGGCTGATGATGACCGGGAAGTCCAGGTGCGCGTAATTGGACAGCAGCTCAGCGGGATCCTTGACGTCTGCCTTGGTGATCAGCAGGATCGGTTCGATCCCGGCGTCGTAAGCCGCCGCCAGGGCACGGTCGATGAAACCGGTGCGCGGTTCCGGGTTGGCTGCTGCCACCACGATCACCAGTTGGTCGGCGTTGGCCACCACAGCCCGTTCCACGGGATCTGTGTCGTCCGCGCTGCGGCGCAGCAGCGTGCGCCGGTCCTGGATTTTCACCAGGCGCGCCAGCGTGTCCGGTTCGCCGGAAACGTCGCCCACCAGCGAGACAAAGTCGCCGGCCACCACGGGGTTGCGGCGCAGTTCCCGGGCGCGGGCGGCGATCACCACCCGTTCCGTAGCGGTGTCCTCACCCACCACCGCCGTGTAGCGGCCGCGGTCAACGGTGATGATCCGGCCAGTGACGGCGTCGTCGTGGCTGGGCCGGTCCTTGGTGCGGGGCCTGGAACCTTTTTTGCTGGGCCGGATGCGGACATCCGATTCGTCCCAAGAGTCAGTGCTGCGCGCCAACGCCTGTACCTTCCGTGCCGGTTCCGGCAGGAGAGCCCTGCGCCAGCATCGCGGTCCACAGGTCCGGGAAGTCGGGCATGGTTTTGGCGGTGGTGGCGATGTCCTCCACCTCGACGCCGGCGACGGCCAGGCCCAGGATGGCACCTGCGGTGGCCATCCGGTGGTCAGCATAGGAATGGACGACGCCGGCGTGCAGCGCAGCGGGGCGGATCACCAGGCCGTCGCTGGTTTCCTCGGCGTCGCCGCCCAGGCGGTTGATTTCCGCCACGAGCGCCGCGAGCCGGTCAGTTTCGTGGCCGCGCAGGTGCCCGATGCCGGTGAGCCTGGACGGGGTGTCTGCCAAGGCGCACAAGGCGGCAACAGTGGGGGCCAGTTCGCTGGTGTCGGCGAAGTTTCCGCCCTTGATGCCGGAGCCTGCGGTGACGGTGAGGACCCCGTCCGTCAGCGAGACGCTGGCGCCCATATCGGCCAGGATGCTGCGCCAGAGATCACCCACCTGCTGCGTACTGGCGGGCCAGCCGGGAATCCGGACCGTTCCCCCGGATGCCAGGGCTGCGGCCAGGAAGGGCCCGGCGTTGGACAGGTCCTGCTCGATCCGCTGGTCGAAGGCCCGGATGGGACCCGGCGCCACCACCCAGTGGTTGGGCACGGAATCGTCCACCGAGACTCCTGCCTCACGCAGGACAGCCACGGTCATGGAGATGTGGTCAAGGCTGGGTACCGGCTTGCCCACGTGTTCCAGGTGGAGGCCTTCGGTGAACCGGGCCCCCACCAGGAGCAGGGCGGAGACGAACTGCGATGAGGCGCTGGCGTCGATCACCAGGTGGCCGCCGCGGACTTCGCCCGTGCCCTCAACGGCGAAGGGCAGCGAAGAGGGGGTGCCGCCGTCGTCCGCCGTGACCACAACACCGAGCGCCTTCAGCGCCTCGATGATGGTGCCCATGGGACGCTGCCGGGCGTGCGGATCGCCGTCGAAAACGCTGGTCCCCTGCCGCAATGCCGCGAGGGGCGGAACAAACCGCATCACGGTTCCGGCGAGGCCGCAGTCGATGGTTGCCGGGGCAGGCGGCGCGTCCTGCCGCAGCGGGACGACCTCAAGGTCGGGGCCGAAGCTGCCCTCACCCGGGACCTCCGTGATGGTGGCTCCCAGGCTACGCAGGGCCCCGATCATCAGCGCCGAATCCCTGGAGTGCAGGGGCGCCCGGAGCCGCGACGGCCCGTCGGCCAGGGCCGCCAGGACCAGGTACCTGTTGGTCAGGGACTTGGAGCCGGGGACCGTGACGGTGGCATCGACAGGATGCGTGGCGAAGGGGGCGGGCCAAAGCGGAACGGGTGTCCCGGCGGAGTCCAGGGTGGTGGCAGCGGCGGTCATTGTCGGTTTAGGCTCCCGTTGCGTGGTCCACGGCGCGGCGGACTGCTTTGTCAGCGGTGCGCAGCTTCCGGTTGGTGCTCCTGCGTGCGTCGGTGGCGAGGTGCGATGCGCCCTTGCGTGCGTCGGCTGCCAGGTGTTCGGCGCGCCAGGCCAGGCCCGGCTTGCCTGCGGTGTCCACGGATGCCAGCAGCGCCCCGCCGCTCAGGGAAAGGTTTTTCAACAGCTGGTTGCGGCGGTCCTGCCGGCCTTCCTTGCTGCTGATGTCAGCGCTGCGCCACTCCACAAACGTGTTGAGCAGGGAAATGACCGTCAGCAGGGTGGCCGAGACGCGCGAGAACTTACCCAGTCCGAACAGCACACCGGCACCCACCTGCGTTCCGCCGATCACGCGGGCCAGGGTGCGCTCATCCGCCTTGAAGGGCAGCGACGCGGCGGCCTTGCGGAGCAGCGGTGAGAGCTGCTGGGCGGTATCGTCGGCGTTCTTAAGCTTGTCCACTCCAGCAACAACAAAACTGGAAGCCAACATGGGCCGTGCGAGCGTGCGGAAAAAGGACATGGATTTCCTCCTGGGTGGACGGACCGCTCCGTCAGCGGCGCAAGGTGCAGATCCAGTCTTGCACTTTTGGGGAATATTTGCCCGCGGCCGGGGGTTGTTGAGAGCGGGTCCGGAAAGGCCGGACCGCCGGACGCAGAGCGGAGTTGGGCCTTGGCGCGGGTGTTGGATGGAATTGGAAAGGCGGGCCCGGTGGCCCTTGGCGCACTGGCGTCGGAGGCTCCGGGGTTCGGATCGCCGCGGGCGCAACGCCTGACAGTAGACTTGAACGCAATGAACACCCTGGATCCGGCCGTTTCGGCCATGTATGAGGCTTCGCAAGGCGAAGTAAAGGCCGGCGCCGCAGCGCAGCCTGAGTCCGTGCCCGCACAGGCGCCCGGCGCTTCAGCCGAGCAGGCCGGCGGGGACGTGGACGTGTCCACGGAGACCACCGACCAGCGCCGCGCCCGGTTTGAGCGCGACGCGATGCAGTATGTCGACCAGCTGTATTCCGCGGCCATGCGGATGGCCCGGAACCCGTCGGATGCCGAGGACCTGGTGCAGGAGGCGTACACCAAAGCCTTCTCCGCGTTCCATCAGTACCGGCCCGGCACCAACCTCAAGGCCTGGCTGTACCGGATCCTGACGAACACCTACATCAACCTCTACCGCAAGCGGCAGCGCGAACCCCTGCAGTCCAATTCGGACACCATCGAGGACTGGCAGCTGGCGCGCGCGGAGTCGCACACCTCCAGCGGGCTCCGCTCCGCCGAGGCGGAAGCGCTGGACCACCTGCCGGATTCGGACGTTAAACGCGCGCTCCAGGAGATTCCCGAGGAATTCCGCCTTGCGGTCTATTTCGCGGATGTCGAAGGGTTCGCGTACAAGGAAATTTCAGACATCATGAACACGCCCATCGGCACCGTGATGTCCCGGCTCCACCGCGGCCGGAAAATGTTGCGGGACATGCTGGGCGGATACGCTGCCGAGCGCGGATTCAAAACAGCCGTGGCCTCCAGGGACGCGGCGGAAAGCAAACAGGAGAGCGGGAAATGAGCGACTGCCAGGGATTGGGCGATTGCGACGATACGCGGATGCAGCGGATCTATGAGTACCTTGACGGGGCACTGACCCGTGAGGACATTTCGGAGATCAAGAACCACCTTGATGACTGCCCGGAATGCACAGAGCAGTACGACCTTGAATGCGTCATCCGCAACATGGTTAAGCGCTCGTGCACCGAGGCCGCCCCGGAGAACCTGAAGAACGCCATCCTGGACCGGATCCATTCGATCCGGCCCGTGGACGCGTAGCCAAACCTGACATCAGGGGGTCTGCCCCCGGTGGCGCGGCCATACCGCACGCCACAGCAAAGGACCCCGGCAGCCGAGTGGCTTCCGGGGTCCTTCGCTTGAACCGTGATACCTGGCGTGTGCCTAGGTGTTGGGGCGCTTACCGTGGTTCGCGCCGCCACGCTTACGGTCACGACGCTTGCGTGCACGCTTGCTCATAGCTGGCCTCCTTACATGTTGGTACTCAAAAGAGCTGCCCTCAAGTCTCCCACATGATCCGATGGCCCGCGAACCGGTGACCGGCGCGTGACCTGCGAGCCCGCAGCGGATTCAGGGCTTGGCCGGCGTTGCGGCGCCAGGCTGCGGGGGGACTGCGGCACGGGCCTGCCGCAATCCGGCGGCCAAGGCGTCGAGGGTTGCCGGGTCCAGCGGCGCAGCGGCCGCCTGGCGGCGGAGATCAGCAAGGACACCCTCCTGGAAGGCCTGCAGCAGCCCACCGGCTCCCCGGAGGATCGCCTCGCTCTGGGCATCCGGGCCGGCGGCAGCGTTGTCCCTGCCGGGGCGGCCTGCGAGGGCCGCTGTTGCCGCCGCAGCAAGATCCGCGCTGATCCCCAGCATGTTGCCCCGGACGTCACTGCCCAGGGTGCCGGCCAGCCGCCGGACGGACGCGGCGATGCCAGTCTCCACGCCCGCCAGCTCCTCACGGCGCCTGTTCAGTTCCGCCATCCCGGCGTCGGTGATCCGGTAGTTGGTGCGGCGACCCACTGCCTCGGTGGCCACCAGGCCCTCCTCCTGCAGTTTCCCCAGGCGTGGATAGATGGTTCCCGCGCTGGGCGAATATGTTCCGCCGAACCGGTCCCGTAGGGCCAGCATCAGGTCATAGCCGTGCTTGGGGCCCGCCTCGAGGAGGGCCAGCAGGTACAGGCGCAAGGCACCGTGGGCAAAAACCGGCGGCATCAGAGCCCGGTTCCGGCGCCCTCCGGAGCAGCCCGGTGGAGGATGGACGTCCGGCCGGACATCGAGTTGGTGCGGACCAGCATCAGCTGCCGGTCCGGGCCGGAAATGGTCTCCACGGTGCCGCTGACCTGCGCGTAGTGCTGGTCATCAATCACCACCGTACCGCTGGCTGTTTTGGCCACGATGTCGGCGCCCACGTCATGGGGTAACAGCACTGTCAGGTTTCCGGACACCGAGTTGGAGCCGAAATCATGGGTGTTGCCGAGGAGTTCGAACGTGAGGTCGCCGCTGACCGTGGTGGCCCGGACGTTGGTGAAATCCCCGGCGGCGTGGACCTCCCCGGAGACGCTCCTGGCAGTGAGGATGCCGTGGTGCCCGCTCACGGTGACGGTCCCGCTGACGGTGTTGACGTGCAGCTCCCCGGCGGTGTTTTCCGCTGCCACCGAACCCGACACAGTATTGAGCCGGGTGGGTCCGGTAACACCGCTGACCAGCCCGTCACCGCGGACAGTCCCCACTTCCACCTCCGTTCCGGCCGGAACGGTGAGGCGGATGGTGGCGGAGTTGGCGCTGGTGTGGTTCACCGTTTCCATCAGGTTCTTGAACCACCCTTGTGGCCCGTGCAGCTGGTGCCTGATTTGCAGCCGACCACCGGATACAGCGACGTCCACGGGATCCCCGTGGACGTCACTGATGTCAACCAACACCCCCGGCTGGTCCCCGACCCGCACCTCGAACCTGCCCTGGATCATGCCCAGCTTCAGGGCGGACACACCATCGATATCGATGGCCTGCGGGCTTGCCACGGTCCAGTTCTGATCGGTCATTGGTCCTCCAGAGGCGATATATCGTGTACTGGCTTCAACGTACCGGCCGGTAACCGGACCGTCAAGATATATCGCGACCGGCGGTGGTTACTCGGGGGCGTCCAGCTTGAGCCACTGGAACCAGCCGCGGTGCAGTACCAGCCAGGCCATCAGGCCATAACCGGCCTGGCCGGGGGTTCCCCCGTTGGCGGCGAGGTCCTGGCGCCACTGCTCGTGGTTCAGCAGGGGTGAAAATGTATCGACATAAAGGTGCTTGCGCCGGGTGGAAACATCGGCGAAGGCGGTGTTCAGCTCATCCAGCCGCCGGTTATGGACCGGGTCAAGGGTGGGTGGCGGTCCCACCACAAACACCTCGACCCGGTTCTGCGAGGCAGAGTCCAGGATGTTGGCAAGGTTCAGCCGGCTGCGCGCGGTGGACAGGCCGAACTCAATATCCCGCCCGGACAGTCCGATGACCAGGCGGTTCTCGGCCTGCGGGCTGAAACGCCGGCCGGCCTCGTCGAGCCAGCGGGCTGCCAGCGCTTCCGTCCCCTCCTGGGGGCAGGGAAGTGAGTAGCTCTCCAGCAGAATCCCGTCCTGGGGAGTCCGTGCCAGGACGCGGCCCAGCCAGCCAAGTGCCCGCGGGTCACCCAACCCTGCCAGCAGTTCGTCTCCTACGGCTGCGATACGCAGCTTCCTGTCTTCCACACGTTCCTCTTTACTTCGGTGCCGGCCCGCTGTCCCCGTCGCAGCCACTGATGCGGTGGATCGAAGCGGCGCTGTCCATCCATTAAACAGAACTGCCCGGCCGGAGTCGGTATTTCGACGTCCGGCCGGGCAGCCTTAGCGGTTATTTCTGTGAAAAAGCCTGCTTAAGCAGCAGATCCTGCTCCGCAGCGTGGCGTTTCATGGAACCGGCTGCCGTGGAGGCAGATGCCGGCCGTGACACAAGCCGGACCTTGCGGTCCAGTGCGTCGGGCAGGTTCAGGCCAATGAACGGCCACGGTCCCTGGTTGGCCGGCTCATCCTGGGCCCATACGGCTTCGGCGTTCGGGTACTTGGCAAGTTCCGTGGCGATCTCCTCGTGCGGCAGCGGGTACAGCTGCTCCACGCGGACGATTGCGGTGGTCTTGTCGCCGGTCTTCTGCCGGGTGGACAGGAGATCGTAGTACAGGCGGCCGGATACCAGCAGGACGCGCTCGACGGCGTCCGCCGGCAGCTGCTCATGGTCCGGGATCACGGGCAGGAAGGTGCCGGTGGTGAAGTCCTCCACCGAAGATGCTGCGGCCTTGAGGCGCAGGAGCTGCTTGGGCGTGAAGATGATCAGCGGCTTCCGTGGCCGGCTGTACGCCTGGCGGCGCAGCAGGTGGAAGTGGGAGGCCGCCGTGGTGGGGTTGGCCACGATCATGTTCTGCTCGGCACACATCTGCAGGAACCGTTCGATCCGTGCGGAGGAGTGGTCAGGGCCCTGGCCCTCGTAGCCGTGCGGGAGCATCAGCACCAGCGAGGAACGCTGGCCCCACTTCTGCTCGGCAGAGGAGATGAACTCATCAATGATGGTCTGGGCGCCGTTGACGAAGTCGCCGAACTGGGCTTCCCACAGCACCAGTGCATCCGGGCGTTCCACCGAGTAGCCGTACTCGAAGCCCATGGCGGCGTATTCGGACAGCAGGGAATCGTAGATCCACAGCTTGGCCTGGTCATCGGACAGGTTGCCCAGGGGCAGCCATTCCTTGCCGTTGGCGCGGTCGTGGAACACCGCGTGGCGCTGGACGAACGTCCCGCGCCGCGAGTCCTGGCCGGCCAGCCGGACGGGCACGCCCTCCATGATCAGCGAACCGAAGGCCGCGATCTCGCCGAAGCCCCAGTCGATGCCGCCTTCACGGGACATCTGCTCGCGCTTCTCCAGGAGCTGCTTGAGCTTGGCGTGCACGGTGAAGCCTTCGGGGATTTCAACGTGTGCCGTGCCGATCCGTGCCAGGGTCTCCTTGGAGATTGCGGTGGAGGCCGGGGAGTTGATACCGAAATCGGACTGCTGGGCGTGCGGGCGCTCGATGTCCGAGACTGCTGCGGAGTCGGCCGTGATGATCGGGATCGGCGAGGTCTGGGCTGCGTGCGTTTCGGCGAAGACCCGCTCCAGCCGTTCCTGGTAATCGCGGAGGAGCTGCTCGGCTTCTTCCTCGGTGATGTCACCGCGGCCGATCAGCGACTCTGTGTACAGCTTGCGGACGGAGCGCTTGGCTTCGATCAGGTTGTACATCAGCGGCTGGGTCATCGAGGGGTCGTCGCCCTCGTTGTGGCCGCGCCTGCGGTAGCAGACCATGTCGATGACAACGTCCTTGTGGAACCGCTGGCGGAACTCGTAGGCGAGCTGGCCGATGCGGACCACTGCTTCGGGATCGTCGCCGTTCACGTGGAACACCGGCGCCTGGATCATCTTGGCAACGTCGGTGGAGTACGTGGAGGAACGGGAAGAGGACGGCGCGGTGGTGAAACCAACCTGGTTGTTGACCACCACGTGGATGGTGCCGCCGGTGCGGTAGCCACGGAGCTGGGAGAGGTTAAGCGTCTCCGCCACCACGCCCTGGCCGGCGAAGGCTGCGTCACCGTGCACCATGATGGGCAGCACGGGGAAGGATTCGCCCTGGTCCAGGCGGTCCTGCTTGGCGCGGACGATGCCTTCGAGGACCGAGTCCACAGCTTCAAGGTGGGACGGGTTGGCAGCCAGGTAGACCTTGGTCTCCTTGCCGTTGTCCGAGGTGAAGGTCCCTTCGGTGCCCAGGTGGTACTTCACGTCACCGGAGCCCTGCACGGAGCGCGGATCCTGGGTGCCTTCGAATTCGCGGAAGACCTGGGCATAGGTCTTGCCGGCAATATTGGTGAGCACGTTGAGCCGGCCACGGTGGGCCATGCCGATCGCAACCTCGTCCAGGCCGTCGTCGGCTGCGTCGGACATGATGGCGTCCAGCAGCGGAATCAGGGATTCGCCACCCTCAAGGGAGAAGCGCTTCTGGCCCACGAACTTGGTCTGCAGGAACGTCTCGAAGGCCTCGGCAGCGTTAAGCTTCGAGACGATCCGGAGCTGCTCTTCACGGCTGGGCTTAGAGTACGGATGCTCCAGCTGGTCCTGGAACCACTTGCGCTCGTCCGGGTCCTGGATGTGCATGTACTCGATGCCGGTGGTGCGGCAGTAGGCGTCGCGGAGTACGCCGAGGATGTCGCGGAAGGCGAGCATCGGCTTGCCGCCGAAGCCACCCGTGGGCCATTCGCGGTCCAGGTCCCACAGGGTGAGGCCGTAGGTCAGGACATCAAGGTCCGGGTGCTTGCGCTGGACGTATTCCAGCGGATCGGTGTCCGCCATCAGGTGTCCGCGGACGCGGTAGGAGTGGATCAGCTGCTGGATCCGGGCGACCTTGTTGATCTGGTCGGCGGGGTCCACCTGCAGGTCCGGGCTCCAGCGCACGGGCTCGTACGGAATCCGCAGGGATTCGAAGATCTCGTCGTAGAAGCCCTGCGCGCCGAGCAGGAGCTGGTGCACCAGCTTGAGGAACTCGCCGCTCCCCGCGCCCTGGATGACCCGGTGGTCGTACGTGGACGTCAGCGTGAGGACCTTGCTGATGGCGTTGTGCGCGATGATCTTTTCGCTGGCACCCTGGAACTCGGCCGGGTAGTCAAGGGCGCCGACGCCGATGATGGCGGCCTGGCCCTTGGAGAGCCTGGGCACGGAGTGGACCGTGCCGATACCGCCGGGGTTGGTCAGCGAAACGGTGGTGCCCTGGTGGTCGTCAGCGGTGAGCTTGCCGGCCCGGGCCCGCTTGATGAGGTCCTCGTAGGTGTGCCAGAACTCGGCGAAGTTGAGGGTTTCGGCCTTTTTGATGTTCGGGACCATCAGCAGGCGGGTGCCGTCGGGCTTGGGCATGTCGATCGCAATGCCGAAATTCACGTGGGCAGGCTGGACCGCGGAGGGCTTTCCGTCCACCTCGTCATAAAAGACGTTCATCGACGGGAACTGGGCCAGGGCCCGGATCACGGCATAGCCGATCAGGTGCGTGAAGGAAACCTTGCCGCCGCGTGCGCGGGCCAGGTTGGAGTTGATCACCACGCGGTTATCTATCAGCAGCTTGGCGGGGATGGCGCGCACGCTGGTGGCCGTGGGAACCTCAAGGCTGGTGACCATGTTGGTGGCGATGGCCTTGGCCGGGCCGCGGAGGACGGAGACAACGTCCTCTTCCGGTGCTGTGGGCGCCTTGACGTTCTTGGGCAGCTGCGCCGGGATGGGCTGGGCGCCATTGCCCGCACCGGTCTTCTTGCCGCCATCGCGGGCTTCTGTTGCCGGGGCCTTCTTCACGGGAGCTGCGGCAGAAGCCGGCGCAGCCGCGGCCGGCGCTGCGGCGGGTTTGGTCGGAGCGGCCGCAGGCGGTGCTGCCGGTGCCGGCGGGGCAGCGGCCTTCACCACCGGAAGTTCCCGGGTTGCGGGGTTGGCTTCGACGTGGCCCGAATGTCCATTGGAAGAAGAACCGCTGCCGGAGCCGAAAGATTCAAACAGCGGCCACCACTTGGAGTCCACCGCGTTCTTGTCCTCTTGGTACTGCTCGTACAGTTCGTCAACGAGCCACTCATTTCCGCCAAATTCCTCTGGTAGACGGTGGCTAGGCTGCTCTGGCACTTGAAATACGCCTCTTCCATGAGTTTGATTTCCCTCCGGCCAACGGTGCTTAAGCACTGCGGTTGAGCCGGCCTCTGCGTCCTCTGAACCCAGACCTCTGCAAGTCTAGTGAGCATCCTGTGTTAACTGCCAATAAGGGTGACCCAAATCATGACGTGACGCCGGTGTGCGGGAATATGGCGGGCCGCGCCGGTGTTGCGCCGGCCGCAGGAGTGGCGGCGTCCGCCCGCCGGGACCAGCGCCGCGGACCCGGCAGGCGGCGGTGCCGGGTCCGGACGGCCATAAGGGCTCCTGTAGACTGAAGCCCTTATGGACAGTAAATCTAGGTGCCGGCCTGGGGGCTGTCAGCGGAGCATTAAGAGCAGCACCGCGCAGTCCACCCGCAGAGCCGGCAAACCCCGAACACGTTCCCATTCCCCAGCGGCCCAGCAGTCGTCCGGGACCCGCCAGGGCAGGTCGGCAACAGCTGAACATCCCCCTCCGGCCAGGCCGTTGTTCCGGCCCAGGGCTTCGCGGTTTTGCCGCGCTACGCAGGCCCGCCGGGCGGGATGCTGAGTGGAATGGATTTTCCTTGCAGCAGGCTTGCTGCTGATCGCCGGGACCGGGTTCTTTGTCGCCGTCGAGTTTTCCCTGATCGCCCTGGACCAGCCCACCGTCCAGCGCGCCGTTGACAACGGCGACACCGGCGCCGTGCCCCTTCTTGCGTGCCTGAAATCGCTGTCGACGCAGCTCTCCAGCTGCCAGCTGGGCATCACCCTCACGACGCTCCTCACGGGCTACGTGATGGAACCATCGGTGGGCAAACTCCTGGAAGGCCCGCTGGCCGCCGTCGGACTTCCCGACGTTGCCGTGGCCTCCATTTCGCTGGCCCTGGCCATGGTGCTTGCCACCCTGCTGTCCATGCTGCTGGGCGAACTGGTGCCCAAGAACATGGCCATTGCGCTCTCCTTCCAGGTGGGCAAGGCCCTGGCCCGTCCGCAACTGATGTTCACGGCCGTGTTCAAGCCGGCGATTGTGGTGCTCAACGGATTCTCCAACAAAGTCCTCAACGTTTTCGGGCTCGAGGCCAAGGAGGAAATCTCCGGCGCCCGCACCCCCTCGGAGCTTGCCTCCCTGGTGCGCCGCTCGGCGGCCATGGGAACGCTCGACGCCGGGACGGCAAACTTCGTTGCCCGCACCCTGAACTTTTCCACGCGGACGGCGGCGGATGTTATGACGCCCCGGATCCGGGTGGAAACCATCGACGCCAGCCAGCCCGTCTCTGACATTGTGGACGCCGCGCGCCGGACCGGGTACTCTCGGTTTCCGGTGATCGGCGATTCGGCGGATGACATCAGGGGCCTGGTCCACGTCAAAAAAGCCGTGGCAGTGCCCTGGGACCGGCGGCACAAACTCGAAGCCGGTGCCATCATGACCGAGGTGTTGCGGGTACCCGAGACCATCCATCTCGACGCGCTCCTCGCCGAACTGCGCGAGGGGAACCTTCAACTGGCAGTGGTCCTGGACGAATACGGCGGCACAGCCGGCATCGCCACCCTCGAGGACCTCGTGGAGGAAATCGTGGGGGAGGTGGCCGATGAGCACGACAAGGTCCGCCCCGGTCTGCTGCAGAGTGCATCGGGGGACTGGTACTTCCCGGGCCTGCTCCGGCCCGATGAACTTTCCGAACAGGTCCCCGGGCTGACCGTCCCTGACGAAGCAGCCTACGAAACTGTTGGCGGTTACGTGATGAGCGAGCTGGGCCGGATTGCCACCGTGGGAGACACCGTGCCCGTGGGTGGCGGCGTCCTGAGCGTCACCAGGATGGACGGGCGCAGGATCGACCGGATCTGCTTCCGGCCGGCCGCCCCGGACCCCGAAGAGACCACCAACGACAGGAACCAGGCATGAGCGACTGGGCCGGAATACTTTGGCTGGCTGTCCTGCTGCTTGGCAACGCCTTTTTTGTGGCCGCTGAATTTGCCGTGATGTCAGCCCGCCGCAGCCAGATCGAACCGCTGGCCGAGGCAGGTTCCAAACGGGCGCAGACCACCCTGAAGGCCATGGAGAATGTCTCGCTGATGCTCGCCTGCGCCCAGCTGGGCATCACCGTGTGCTCCCTGCTGATCCTGCTGGTGGCCGAACCGGCCATCCACCACCTGCTGGCGGTGCCCATGGAGACGCTGGGCGTTCCCATGGAGGTCGCTGACGTTGCCGCGTTTGTGGTGGCGCTGATGCTGGTGACGTTCCTGCACGTGACCTTCGGCGAGATGGTGCCCAAAAACATTTCCGTTTCCGCCGCGGACAAGGCAGCCCTGTTCCTGGCGCCGCCGCTGATGTTTATTGCCCGGCTGGTCAATCCCGTCATCTCGGTCCTCAACTGGTCCGCCAACCACATCCTGAAGCTGCTCCGGATCGAGCCCAAGGATGAGGTGACGTCCTCCTTCACCCTTGAGGAGGTGCAGTCGATCGTCCAGGAGTCCACCCGCCATGGGCTGGTGGATGACGACGCCGGCCTCATCACCGGGGCACTGGAGTTCTCCGAACACACGGCGCAGGACATCATGGTGCCGCTGGGTGAACTGGTGATGCTCAAAGCAGCCACCACCCCCGTGGAGTTCGAGAAGGCTGTCAGCAGGACCGGGTTCTCCCGGTTCCCCATGCTGGACGACGAAGACCTGCTTTACGGCTACCTGCACGTAAAGGATGTGCTCTCCATCCCCGAGTCGGCGTACGGCGAAGCCATCGCCGAAAGCCGGGTCAGGTCGTTGGCCAACCTGGCCCTCGACGACGAGATCGAAAAGGCGATGTCCGTTATGCAGCGCACCGGGTCGCACCTGGCCCGCGTGATCGGCCCCGACGGGAACACCAGGGGTGTCCTGTTCCTCGAGGATGTGATTGAACAGCTCGTGGGCCAGATCCGTGATGCCACGCAGGCAACGGGCATCCGCCGGTTGGGCCAGCCCAACGGGGCCTGACCGGCCCCGCCCGGCGTCCGCAGCGTATACCTAAATAG